>JAYTFA010000067.1:0-14360 GCA_043734765.1 Pseudobdellovibrio sp.
CAATTATTTTGCTTTAGCTTTTAATTTTAATTTGGCACTATGATTGCTCTAGAAAGAAATGCGACTTATGATGAGTCGCATTTTTCTTTGGAGGGCATGATGCCGGAATCTGATTCAGTCTTTGGTCTTGTCGAGGGTGACTTACGCCAACGTCGATACACATCTGCAATGATGAAATTGACAACGCTATCAAACAACTACAGTAAAGATTTAAAATTCTTAGGACTGTTGGCACAAACTCAAAAAGCTTTAGCTGATTTTACAAGTTTAATAAAAACCCTGCAGGTAAGAGCCGCTCTCACTCAGGCGTGTACGGATAATCTTGCGCTGATGAATATGCTCTATTCACAGGGCCGTTTAAATGAAGCCCTTGATGTTGCTCTTTTGTTGCAGGAAAAGGATTTGAGCGTTTCCGAGTCGCGTACACTTGCACATTGTTTAGTTAAGATTTATCTGGAATTTAATGATTATGAAGGCATACAGGAAGTGGTAGCTTTTTACGATGAAGCCGCCGAAGACGACCTGATGGTATGGGCAACGGGGCTGGTACGGCTTGCTGATGGCTTTAAAAACGAAGCTCTAACTCTGTTCCGTAAATCAGTCGGTATAAATGGATTGAACGACCAGGCCTGGGTCAGTTTGTCACTGCTACATGAAGAGATGGGAGATCGTGAGCTGGCACTGGCTAATCTTGAAAAAGCCCTTGATGTCAATCCCAACAATGCCACCGGACTGAAGCTCATGACAAAATGGCATCCTCGCGACGCGGAACAAACCAAAAATGTGATGAGTAAAGTACGTCACTATCTCTCTCAGTATGAATTCGACGAAGAAATCAGCTTATGCCATATGCAGATGTTAACAGAAACAAACGATATGGGTTCGGCGCGTTTTGAAATTGAGAAACTGGTTCTTAATAACCCATCCAATCCAAAGTTTGTTGCCATGAAAACAGAGATTGATATGACAATGAAAAAAAACTCACAAGATGGTATGAAAACGCCTTAGTCCTGTGATATTCTCAGAGGGTGTTTGTAAAAGTACAGGATCATTTTAAAAGCCAATTGGTTGCTTCGCTCAAAAATTTTGATCAAGGTAGTCAATTCTTTGAGATTTCCAACAATTCCAATGCTAAACCGGATTTAATCATCGGGGACTTAGCCTTTCTCGACACTTTCGTTGAATCCCAGATACAAAAAGTATTGATTTCCGGCCTTGAAAAAATTGACGACAATAAGCTGCATCAGATTTCACTGCATTCAAATCTTTATATAGTGGATGAAAGCAATTCGCGGCAGTTGGACGAATTATTGAAAACCATAAAAGTTGAGTCGGAAAGAAGTAATCAGGTTCAGTCCATTAAATCTGAAATTCAGAAAAAACGAAAAGCCCTCGAGTTCCTGAACAATCAACTTTCCAGTGAAAGTGAAAAAAAGATCGAAAGTCTTGAAAAATCACATATTGAAGAAACCGAAAAAAATCTGAATGAAAAAAGTTTACTGCACTTTTTGGATTTTATTCAGTCAGAATCAATCGGTGACGATTTTATTGCAAAGATTTTTCGCTTTATCTGGAAAGATCTGAAAAAAAACGGTCGTTTGCATTTGATAGGCCAGAGCATGACCACGCACACGGGAAAATCTAAAATTTTATTCTATGACGGGACGGGCGAATCAACGAGCATTGCCACTGTGGATTTTTCAAGCGGAAAAGTCTCAGGGCAGCTGGCTTCTGTGTGGGGGCGGCCCGTAGGAAAAATCAAGTCGTGGCAATTGCCTGAAAGCTCCCGCGAAGCCTATCTGTTTTTAGAAATAGTGGATCAACAGGGCGGCAGCGAGAAAATTGATTCTTATTTCAACGAACGTATTGCGGTTTTAAGTATGTATCTGGATCGCTGGATGATCGAAAAAGAAATCGAAGTGGTTGTCGACCGCTGGAAAAATACATTTAAGTCGTTTTCCGGATCAACTCACGTTGTGGACGAAAATTTTAAAATCTACCAGTCGAATTATCCGCATAATGCCGGGGACTACTGCTACAAAGTTTTGGCCAAGCGGGAGTCACCCTGCGAAATGTGTCCGGTTATCAAAAACAAGAATACAAATTTTTTATTAAAAAAAGATATGAGCGTAAAAACCTATTTTTCGCAGTTTAAGTTTCAGGCTAAAAACTATTACTTTGTTATTTACGAAGATATAACCAAACTGAACCTGCTGCATTCACATATTATTCAAACCGAAAAAATGTCAACTTTAGGCCGGCTCGGCAATCATCTGGCCCATGAGCTCAACAACCCGCTGGCCGGTATTAAATCTTACGTGCAAACACTCATGGATGATAATCAAACTACAGCGGCTTTGCCGTCTACCGCTAAGTCGGATTTAAATGAGATCTTGAAAGCCACCGTCAGGTGCCAGAAAATTATAAAGAACTTTATTGATTTCAGTCAGAAGAAAGAACCTTCACTGGAAAAAGTTCAGTTTTCAGAGGTCTTACAGAACACCTTGGTGCTTCTTAAAACCGCTTTGCGATCGCACCGGCTATTTATTGACCTGAAAAACAACGAGATTATGGCCAATGCCCATGACCTCCAACAGGTGCTGTTCAATTTAATTAAAAATTCCTGCCAGGAAATGACCGGCACCGGCTCGATTAAAATTTATCAGGAAATAAAAGAAAATCAGTCAGGAACGAAAATTCTTTTTCATATTGAGGATACAGGTAAAGGATTTAATGAGGCCATCTTAAAAAATATTTTTCAGCCTTTCATGACAACCAAAGCTCAGGGCGAGGGAACAGGCTTGGGACTTTATTTATCCAAAAAATTGATGAATAATATGAATGCTGATCTGCAGATTTCCTCTTCCAGTGAAAAAGGAGCGAAAATTTCTTTGGTTTTCGATAAATTATGAAATTTTTAGTGGTGGACGATGAAATCCTGATAAGGAAATCTTTAATCCGTGCGTTTGCAAGTGCAGGTTTCGAGTGTGATGAAGCTGAAAATGGTGTGCAGGCCTTAGAAAAAATAAATCTTAATACTTATCGGGCCATTTTACTGGATGTGATCATGCCTGAAAAAAACGGTTATGAAGTGCTGCTGGAAATGAAAAAGAAAACACCTGTCTTTGTTATTTCGGCCTTTACGGGAGATGACACTAATATCGGCTATATCCAAAGTGATCCGCGGGTTATTGAATACATCTCTAAACCTTTCGATGACATTTTCGCCGTTGTTAAATCTGTTATCGGTAAAACATGAGAATAATTTCAGGACGATTTAAAGGCAGGGTATTAGCGGCTTTTCAGGCGGAGCATATTCGTCCGACCACAGATCGCGTAAAAGAAACTCTCTTTAATAAATGGATGACCGATGTTGAGGGAGCCAAAGTTTTGGATTTATTTGCTGGCACCGGTAATTTAGGCCTGGAGTCGCTCTCAAGAGGTTGCAGCCATGTTGACTTTGTTGAAATGAATGTTAAGTCGATCCAGATTCTGAAAAAAAATGTAGATCTTTTAAAACTGGCGCCGACTGAATACAGTATTCATAAGCAGGACGTGCTGCTCTATCTTAAAAAATATCAGGGAGAAGCCTATAATCTCATTTTAGCGGATCCACCTTTTACAGAAAAAATGGCGCATGACGTGATGCAGGCCATCGACAGCAGCAGATGTTTTAACGGAAATACTTTAATAGCAATCGAATCCCATAAAAAAGAGCGTATGGATGAGGCGTATACTAATTTAATTCGCTATGACTTCAGAGATTATGGCGATAAAGTTCTTTCTTTCTTTTCTAAAAAAGCGCAAGATTAGCTCATGTCTAAAATTGCGGTTTACCCCGGTAGTTTTGATCCAATTACAACCGGTCATCTTGATATAATCGAAAGAATTTCACACATTTTCGACCATGTGATTGTACTTGTGACAGAATCCAGCGAAAAAAAATATTTATTCAACGCTCAAGAGCGTATGAATTTTTTAAAAGAAGCCACCAAGGCCAATAAAAAAATTGAAGTTGATGTTTTTCAGGGTCTTACGGTTGAGTATATGAAAAAGAAAAAAGCCCATGTTATTGTACGTGGTTTAAGAGCCGTGGCCGACTTTGAATACGAAGGAACTCTGGCCAGTATGAACCGCCGCTTGGCGCCTGAAATTGAAACTTTTATGGTTTTTTCGCGTCCTGAATATTATTTTATTTCTTCACGCGGTGTTAAAGAAGTGGCTCGTAACGGCGGTGATTTAACAGGATTGGTTCCGGAATTTGTAAAGAACGATCTCCAAAAAAAATTAAGAGGATAGTTATGTTATCAGAACGCGCAAAAAGTTTAAAAACATCTCCGACACTTTTTCTTGTAGCCAAAGCCAAAGAATTGCAGGCCCAGGGGCACGACGTTATTTCTCTGACTGTAGGTGAGCCCGATTGGCCCACGTACCCGGCCGCAAGTGAAGCCGGCATCGAAGCCATCCGAAAAGGTATTACCAAATACACGGCCGCAAATGGCACTGTTGAACTTCGAAAAGCCATCTCCCAGCGAATTCTGGCGGATCTCGGGTTTAATTACGCCCTGAATGAAATTGCTGTTACCAGTGGGGCTAAGTACGCCATATTTGCAGCCTTGCAGGTTTTGTGCGACCCCTCTGACGAAGTGATCATTCATTCTCCTTATTGGGTGAGTTATCCGACCATGGTTGAGCTTGCGGGAGCCAAACCGGTTCTGGTTACCTGCACTGAAGAAACCAATTTTAAAATTACGGCAGATTTGCTTAAAAAAAATATCACGTCAAAAACAAAAGCCTTTTTGTTCTGTTCACCTTCCAACCCAACCGGTTTTGTTTATTCAAAAGAAGAGCTGAGAGAAATTGCGGAAGTGATTAAGCAACATCCTCAAATTGTTGTGATCAGTGATGATATGTACAATCGTCTGATGTTTGATGGCTCTAATTGTGCGCCTCACATCTTAGAAGTGGCACCCGAGCTGAAAGATCGAACTGTTATCATTAATGGGGGCTCTAAAGCCTACTCGATGACGGGTTGGAGAATAGGCTGGGCTATTGGCCCTCAGAAGATCATACAGGCTATCGGTGATTACGCCTCGCAATCGACAGGCGCCCCATCTAGTATTTCTCAGTACGCCGCTGTTCAGGCGTTGACAAATTGCGAGTCGAATATCAAAGAAACCAATGTGATTCTGAAACAGAGGTTGGCAGCGGCAATAGCCGAATTCAATGCCGTGCCCGAATTTAAAGTCTATGAACCGGACGGAGCTTTTTATCTGTGGGTTGATGTTCGTAAAGCCCTCGGTCGCTCGTATCAAAGTCAAAAGATCTCAACGTCCAAAGACTTCTGTCAGGTATTGCTTGAAAAAATATTTGTCGCCACGGTGCCCGGAGAAGAATTCGGTAATCCGGGTTTTATGCGTTTGAGCTTTGCCATCGATACGCCCCGGATGGTTCAGGCCATTCAGAGAATGAAAAAACTGATTAATGAAATGGTTTAAGCTGTGGCCCGGCTTATTGCTGATTTGCGGCTTCGTTAACATCTATCTCTTTCATGACATTCTAGTTCGGAGCGCCCACGTGTTGTATTTACGGCCCGAATGGGTGTCGGCAAAGTCGCTGATCCCAAACGGACTGATCACCGCGCAGGAGTTTTTTTTAGAGCGCCAGACACTGGCCCATGATCAATTAAATCTTTCTGCGTGGAATGGTCCAAATGAAGTTTTCTGGAACATCAAAAAAAACTGGAGCGAATTAGAGTTGAAGGCTAGCTTGGCGCCGGACGCTTACCTCTGGATCTTCATCGACCAGCAACCGCAACATCGGTTTGCATTTCGCCTGAGCCGAAACAAAAAATTTAATTCCGGATTTTTTGAATTGAACGCCGAACGGGAGTTTTTGAAAAAAGAGTACTTTGATCCCGAAATCAACGACTCAGGATTTCAAACCATCAGCGTTTCGAAAGCCAATGGAAGTTTTGTTCTGGCGGTCAATGGCATAACGATGTTTAAAAAAAAACTGGCGGGCAGTGAGCCCCCATTGATTTCGTTCAGATCTTCAATGCACTCTGTGATTTTGGATGATGTAAAAATCATAACAGACAACGGGATGATCGTCGAAAATTTCTCGCCGCATTCTACAGGCGCAATTATTTTTTTGAGTCTAGGCTTTGGATTGCTCATATTGCTTTGCGGAGTACTTTTATTTCGCCGGAGTCCGTTTGCGGAATTTAAGATTTTTTCTTTACAGATTTCCATTTTTTTAATATTGCTTGGCTATTCATTTTTGGACCGCCAGATATGGTCGTCACATTACTATTACCACGGTTATACCGGCGCCTCTGCCGACGATGGTGCCGAGTTCAAAGTCGCACTGGAGTCTGCACGCCAGCACCTATTTGGAGGCGTTTTTCAGCTGCTCCGTGACGAGCGGCGCGGTTTAGCTTTGACTAAAAAAAATTATGCTTACAAATTTTTTATTCCGGAAAACACCAACGACATGCCTCCCAGGGCAAAAGAAATTTATTTTTCAAATGGCCTTGAAGACAATAGCGATCGTATCCGCAGAAAATTGATCACAAGGTCAGGCGGCGTTGAATTGCTCAGCACTTATAGTGAGCTGACAAGCAGGAAGGATAACTCTTATAAAATAGCGTTTATGGGGTCTTCGCAAACCTTTGGCGGCGGAGCGCAGAGTTTTGAAAAAGCGTTTCCCTCCAAGATCATTGCGGCTCTCAACAGTTGCGGGGGAGCATTTACCGGATTGAATTTTTCTGCGCCCGGAGAAAATTCAGCGCAACTGCTGCAAACTTATAAGGATATCTTACCTTTTTGGAAGCCTGATCTGCTCGTCGTAAACCTCGGGCATAATGATCGTGATCTCACACTGTTTAGAACAAGTCTTAAGAACCTGTTGGATTTAAACGCCAAATTAAATATTAAAACTGTTTTCATTAAAGAACCTAACACGATAGAGTTGAACTCAAACCCTCTGCTTGAAAGACATCAAATTTTGGAAGAGCTGAGTCAGCTCCATCACTTGAAAATATTTGATCTTAATGCCTATTTGGCTTCAGGCCCGGTGTACGATAGTGGCCTGATCTGGTGGGACATTGTTCATCTGGATCAGGCCGGACACAATGCTACGGCAAAATGGTTGACTGAACTCTTGAAGACATTGAACTATTTCAAATGCAAAAAGTAAGCACTACTTTACTTTACTATTTTACAATTTTTCTGAATTCGAACGGGCGGACGATTTTGCCGGACTCGGTTCTGGTGATTCCTTCATTTTTCTTATCTTCCAGAAAAGTCTGCGGAATCTGCGTGGAATTCTGCGATAAATTCTGAGTCAGAGTTTCAGTAACGGCCGCCGTAAATTCCTGTTTAATCTGATTCATTGAAGTCATATCAACTTTATTTTCATCAAACGCAGTTTCGGCAACCATCGTGTTCAACTTCTGAAATTGTTGCATTTGAGTGGTAAACTCGCTCAGCTCCTGTGTTCGATATTCACTGTTGTTTGAGCCGGTTGTGCCACCTGTGTTCGCGCTGGCAGCCTGCACCCAGGCCGGAAGACTCTCTTCGGCAAATTGTAACTCTTCACGATTCATTTTTGTAATCATTTCAATTTCAGGCGCAGAGAGATCTATTTTCTGACAGATCTGGTCCACGGTGAATCCCTGATTTGCTAATTTAGCGGCCTGCACGTATTTACTGGTTTTTTGACGTTCAGCCATTTCTGCATGAGGAACCTGTTCGTAAAAAATTTTAGAAACATCGAGAGCTTTCGATAAAGCATTTTCAATCTGCATTATTTTCTCATCGGATTTAACAAGCTGCCCCTGAACTTCGCCGGATTTTTGTTCAATCACATGCACCCATTTGCGAACCTGTTCGTCGGTTTTGTCGGACAAATCCTGCAAAATGGAAATTTTATTCTGCAGAAGTTGCAGACCTTTTGTCAGGCGGTTGTCTTCTGCTTTGCCTTTATTTTTAGTTAATTGAGAAAATCCGATATAGGCCAACAACAATACATTCATTAGACTTAATGATAATAACCAATAATTCACAGCGATATCCTCCGCAACTTTTATTTTAGCTTCTTAATTTGCTACTTTAAAGAGTACTATGCTATAACCAGACCAAAGGCTTCATCGACGATCGGGCAGTGACATTTTGCACTCTATCGAATGGCATCCTGATTGCTTTGCAAGGTTTGAAGAGAAATTTTAACCAACCTAATCTTTAAAAGGAGTCGAAGATGAAAAAAATCCTGAGCTTAATGTTTATCGTTTTAGCCATAGCCTCAACGGGTCAGGCCTTTAATACCCGTCTTTCAGGACCAAACCGTCCACTTATGCCCCCTCCGCCGCCTCCGGGTTACAACGATATTTACGGGCCGGGACGCACTGTTCGTTGGCAGGATATGGGCGTGGTACAAGCTCAGAAATTTATTGCGATTGATGTGAATTATGATGTTCGTGGACAATTTGTAAATGAACTTTTTTTAGTGGCGCTCGATAACCATATCGGCATTAAATCAGCTCAGGCTCGTTTGTCCAATGGACAAGTGATAGAACTCCGGCATTTAACCGGAACTGTACGAAAAGATCAGCAACTGCGTTTACGTCTGGATTACAATTACTCGCTCAGAATTGAAACTCTATTGTTAACTATTGAGTCACCCAATTTAGTAGGTTCTCGCGCTTCTTTAGGTCTTCAGTTAGGTTTAGCTTACTAACTGTATTTTTCTGGGAGCTCGGATGCACTTAAAAAAAATAATAATCGGTATTTTTTTGATAGGTGCAGTTTTTTTTATTTCGGTCGGAATTTTAATTGATTTTAAATTCAGTTCATTTACCTGGGAAATGAATGAAACTAAAATTCTGGATGCGCAGTTGGGATTTGCAAATAGGCCTTATTCGGAAATGCACGAGCCGGGCTATATGGACTTTCGTATCAACAGCCTCGGTTTTCGGGGAAAAGAAATCGATAATAGTAAGCCTTCTATCGTTCTGCTGGGTTCCTCCATGGTTTTTGGCGATGGGGTTTCTGATCCTGACACCCTTGCGGTACAACTTGAAAACCAACTTGCAGTCCGGAAGACACCGATGACCGTGATTAATGCCGGTGTGATCGGTTATGGCCTGGATCAGAAGTACAAATTATTAAAAACCAAGATTTTGGAACGCGCTCCGCCTCCGGATTATATTGTATGGTTTCTGTCACCGATTGATTTCAACGTGAACTCCACCATCATTGTAGACTTATACGACATCAATCCTGTAGACGGCAGACTGACCGAACGGGATGTAACCAAAAGTATTTTTTATCGTAGCACCAGTATTGCAATGTGGTTAAACCAACATTACAACGCCTGGTTTACGGGGTTTTTGTACACACTGATAAATCGATGGAATAATCAAAAAGAGCTGGCAAAAGAAAAAACATACGGCGTGCTCAAATTTGAAAAAATTATGGGTTTGGTTCAGGATCTTTCACGGAAAACCAAAATTCCAATTTACATTGTAGTGCTGCCGGACCGTTATAACAAAGTAGATTGGAGTTTCACAAAAAACAGAGTTCAACTTCCTTTTTATAATCTCAATGACTATCCTAAGCTTAAGAAAAACTGGAACAAACTCTTTTTGCAAAATAATCTGCATCTCTCGGGTTTCGGCAATGCGGAAGTTTCAGCTGCTCTAATTAATCTTCTTTTCAAAAATACTAAAAATTGAATTCCTAAACCGGCCGTTCTGCTTACTTATTGAGCTTATGATCTGAAGCACTGTGCTTTGGTTTGCGCCAAAGCTCTGCTATAATTTTTAACTGAATCAACGTACAAAAGGATAAAAATGATCAGCACACATATTCTGGATACGAGCCTGGGAGTTACGGCGCAAGGAGTTGTGGTGGAGCTTGCTAAGTATGAAAACGAAAAATGGCAGGAAATAGCTTCTGATAAAACAAATTCGGATGGCCGAATTGTTTTTAATTGTGCTCCTCAAGAGGGTGTTTACCGTTTGAAGTTTAAAGTTGAGGATTATTTTTTAAAAAACAAAATCACTCCATTTTTTATTGTGGCTCCGGTTGTTTTTAAAATAGAGGACACTTCCCGCAAATATCATATTCCCTTATTGCTGAACCCCTTCGGTTACAGCACTTATAGAGGAAGTTGATGAAGTTTGAGATTCCTTACTATCACGATTATATTTCTGAAGAACTTGCGGATTTTTTGTTTGCAGAGTCCAAACCCGTGGAAGGGGTGCCGGATTTAATTCAAGTGGGAACAGGCGGAGGCCTGGAAACCACGGAGTCTTTGCTTTTTTTAAGGGAACTCTATCGTGATCTGGAACCTGAACTGAAAAAAGTGCTGCACCAGCGGATGGCTGACCGAAAATTCGTTGATGAAAGAGTGAAAGCCTGTTTTGAGTTCAATCAGTCGTTGCATCGTGATTTTCTGGATCCCGAATATAGAACGATCATCGGCTTAGAGGATGCTTCAGGGCGGATTGTTATCGGACCTCATTCAAATGAGTATTGCGAAAGCCGAAGTGACAAACCGATAGCCGAGGTTCCGGATTTTTTAAAGGGTCCTCATGTGACTTTATTCGGACCTCCCGGCAGCGCAAAAATGGCGATCAATGCCATGAACACTTATCATCGCAAACTTAAAGACGAACCTTCCGTGATTGCAGAATTGTTGCGAACTCACGAAAGTGTTCCAAAGTGGGGAGCCGACGATGAAGATTCGAAAACTCCGCTGCGCTCTGATCTGGTGAGCTCTGCAGTTAATTTAACGGCCTGCTTTGAAGGAACTATTTCATTTACTGAAGAAGGTAAAAATTATTCTCTGGCCCCGGATCATTTATCGGTGCCGATCAAACGATTTCCGGGACTTGCACTTCCTTGTACTTTTTTATTTTACAGAAAAAATCCTGTTCCGCTGCACCTCTATGATTTTGCCTTACACCTTTTTAAAAACTGGCATAATCCCAGAGCGCTGGTTTTTTATGTTCCTAAATTAGAAAATGAAGAAGAGGCCACCTATATTCATAAAATGATTTCAATGGCCGAAGCCAAAATCAAATTACAGCATCATGAATATAATCTCGGGACCGTCCGCTTAATGGTTGTGCTAGAAAACCCGAGAGCTATTTTGCGAACTCACGAAATTATCGACGAACTTTATCCCTATTTCGTAGGGGCTTCTTTAGGCTGGCACGACTATCTGGGTTCAACCGCCAGATTATTTAAAGAAGATGGCAACTACCGGATTCCGGTAAAAGCAGATCCCGATATTGTTATCAAATACATAAAAGCTTCGCACAATTTACTTTCGGATGTTGTGGGCTCCCGCGGCGGGATTAAAGTGGGCGGCATGTACGGTATTTTGCCGTTGGACACGAATCTTCATTCCGAATCTTTTCAGGTGACCATAAAAGGCTACATTAAAGATGTTGTAACCCAAATGAAGCGAAACCTAACGGGCTTCTGGGTTGCTCATCCGGATTTTGTTCGATTGGGCCTTGCACTTGTTGAAGCATGGAAATTTCATGCGCAGGGAAAGCCCGAACTCTTAACCGAACTTGTGCAGCAACTGCTCGATAAAAAATATCATCAGGAGATTCTGGATTTTATCGCAAAACCCGATATTGAAGGGCTAGATAAAAGCGATCCTCAATATGTCAGATCGCTTCTTGTGGCCAACATTAAGGAATCTGAACATATCACCAATAATAATCCGGAAGAAATCCGTTATAATGTATTTCAATCTCTGCAGTATTTAACGGATTGGCTGTGCGGAAATGGCTGTGTAGCACTGCCGGCACAGGTGCATGGCGTGGCGGTGCGGGTGATGGATGACTTAGCGACCGCTGAAAGATCGCGATGGGAAGTTTGGCATGAGATCCGGCACGGTCGATTTAAAGTTGAGGATTTTTTAAAGATTGCTTTTGAAGAGTATCATTTTATCCGTAAAGACCTATCCAATGATAAAAAAATTGTTCAGATAAAGTGGAACGAGACCACTGAAAAATGGTACCCAATAGCCCTTCGGTTGATGATTCAGTTAATGACGGATAAAACCCCCGTTGAATTTGCTACTGAGCTGCTGATGCCATTTACGGTTTCTTCGGTACGTGAGTCTCAAGATCCGCTTAAGGCTCTCAATGAAATCAACAGCCGTAAATATCAGCTTGAGGATTATATCGAAAGATATATGTACTATTTTGAAGTGTGCGGGTGTGAAAAATTTGCCTCTGAAATGGCAAAAAATTTAGCTTTGGATATTGAACAGGCCACTTTGTGTATCTTAAGTTTTTCAAAAAATGAAATTATTGAAGCCGCTTATTTTCACGGTAATATCGGCGAGGGAGCAAAAACCTTAGATTCTTTTGCCAAAGCTGAACAGGCTTTGGTGTTTGATGATAGTCCGGAAATTCACAGACAGCTGCGTGAGCTCGGTGATGTTTACCTGAAAAAATTCGGCATGAAGTTTTTAATTTCAGCCAAAGGTAAAACCGGCCGTGAGCTGTTAGAAGCACTGGTTGCGAGATCCGCCAGCTCACCCGGGCATGAAATTGAAAATGCGCGGCAGGCTTTACTGGAGATTTCGCTTAAAAGATTCAGCGAAAAACCTTTCAGCTCGCTGATCGATAAAATTGAACGTATCCGTAAAAAATACGATGTAAATGCCGTCAGTTTATCTATCAGTGCTGTTGGTTCTCACGTTCAGGAGTTAAGTTTTGGCGATTGTAAAAAAAACACCTGGTTTGAACTGGCCTCTCTGAGTAAAACATTGGCCTCGGCTTTTGCTATTGAGTATTTTACCGAAAAAGACGTATCTCTGGAAACTTCCGTTAATTCCATATTTCGTAAAACCGATTCAGACTTCAGATTGAAATCCGATCAGGTCACTCTGCGCCATCTGATGAGTCATTCGGCACTTAATATGCACTATGTAAAAGGTTATGAGCTCGGCAAAAAAATGCCTCCTATACTCGAATTATTATCTGAAATCGACGTTTTAGCAGAACCCGGAAAAGAATTCCATTATTCCGGTGGCGGGTTTTTGGTGTTAGAGCATTTAATCGAATCCATAGAGAAAAAAACGATTCAGGAAATCACTAAAAGTTATATAAGCGGAATGAGTTTTTCACAGCAGAATTTGCCGGATATCGACTATGCCACCGGCTATTTTGATGATGGCCGAAAAGTTTCCGGAACACGGTTGATGTTTCCTGCATTTGCCGCCGGTGCCATGGGGACTTCGGGTGCCATGGCAAAATTTTTAAATCAAATGACCAAGGCTTATCATTTTTTGGAAGGAACCGATAAAATTTCTCACGACACCGCAGTACAAATGCTCTATCCAACCGATAAGGGCAGTCGTGAATTTATGGGCTGTGATATGGGCCTCGGAGTTTTTGTGGCGGAAGCCGGCGATAATAAACTGGCCCTGCATCAGGGCTCGAACGAAGGATTTCGATGCTTATATATTCATTGTGTGAGCGGCCCTGACACTGGAAAAGGTTTTGTTGTATTATGTAATGCCGATGAGAAGGGCGTTTTATTCAATGCGGAAGTGGCACAGCTTCTTTTGGAAGAATTGAAAATTTCCGGAATTGAATATGCAAAATTTAAATCTTATTATGATGAAAAAAACATTACTCCTGAAAACAGGGTTAATATGGGTTATAAAAATTTAGTGTTTAGCGCTTTCTTGCCGACGCTTCCTGAAGAAATTATTGAACATGGCCCAATCGATCCACTGGCTTCTTATAATCTGCTCACGCTAGCCACCATTCTGAAAGTCAGTAACCAGAAGTTTGCACGCGCAAGCAATATGATCAGTTCTTATCTGCCGGTTTTCGATCCGGAGCTTTTCGGAAAACAGGGAAAGATTATGGACAGCTGGGAAAGCGCCCGACACAATCCAAATGAGTGCGATACTGTTGAATTGAAATTGGCCGCGCCGTCGCCGATTCATTTTGTGAGCCTCTCGTCTAAATTTCATGATGGTAATCAGGCGGAGTTTGTCAGAATTTTAGTTAAAACGGAAAGCGCGGAAAACCAGACCGAATGGAAAGAAATTCTGCCCAAACAAAAAATGCTGGCACATGGGTTTATTGATCTGAAATTGAATTCATCGGACACAAAGTACGAATTTATCAAAATTGAAATGTATCCGGATGGCGGTGTGACCCGGGTGGGGCTTTACACCGAGTTGCCGGAAAGTGAAAAATTAAAATTTTCGATGAAAGTGGGCGAGCGATTTAAGGATGAAATCCCTAAAACAAAAAAGCCACTCAGTTTACAATACAATTCCACGCCGCACGGAATCGAAAGAAACCGACAACG
>JAYTFA010000068.1:0-23855 GCA_043734765.1 Pseudobdellovibrio sp.
CACCCAGAGTTACAAAAGCAGAAGAAGCGCACATGGAGCGTTATTTTCGGTGAACATGGAAAAATTTTATCCGGTGGATTACAGGTCTCAATTCAATGATTCATATATTGAAGACATTATTCAGGAAAATAGAATTAACCTGGTCGTCATTGAATTGGGATACAAATATAATCTAGGCTTTGCAGCTATTTCTGCGCTGGGTGTATTTGCTCAAGGCTCAAGAGACGGCGCTTTCGGTGGGGCCCAGAGAACACTCAAAATCAGCAAACAAGGGCTGTCAGCCAATATTGCGATTGACGGCGTGTTTAACGAGCCGTGGATAGTTCCTTACGCCCAGGTTGGAGCGCATCAGTTTAATATCAGTGAAGCCAATGTTTCTACCAGTCGTGCGGCGACCGCAGGAGTTGCGCTTAATTATAAATACGGATTGTTGTTTCAGTTGGATTGGATTGAAAACTCAATAGATAAAAGCGGTAAAACCGATAGGCTGAGGTCATCGGGATTAGAGAATACATTTATCGATCTATATTTCTCGGAACATTTGGCCTCAGGCGGCGCCATTGACCCATCAAATCCTGCGGCCAATGGCGATCCGAATCTGCGCTCAAGGGGCGAAATGGGCGTTGGCCTCAAAATGGAATTTTAAATTAAGGTCAGTAAATAGTTCAGCTCTTCATGCACGCTGGACCATGTAATATTGTTCAGCCTGATATTTAATCTCTGATCCGGAGTAATGGAGTATTTTTTATTTTCGCGCATTGCGAGTTGAATCGCAGTTTCGGGTCGGAGCTTTGTGCGTTCAGTGAAAATCAAAGAAACATTTTTTAATCCCGCGCTGATGTCGCGAACTCCCAAATCTTTACATTGTTTTCTGATCAACATCAGACCCATTAAATTGATGACGGGCGCGGGGATCGGACCGAATTGATCCTTCAACTCGTCTTCAATACGGTCGAGCTCTTCCTGAGAAGAAATTTCAGACAGCGCTTTATAGTAACTTAAGCGTATTCGAATATCAGAAATGTAGACGTCCGGTATAAGCGCAGGAACTTTTAAATTAATTTCCGGATCCAGCTCGCGGTCGGCAATTGGATCGCCTTTGGCTTCGGCCAAAGTTTCATTTAACAAATCCATGTAGAGTTCGTAACCGACTGAGTTTACATGTCCGGACTGCGTATCTCCTAAAATATTTCCGGCTCCGCGCAGCTCTAAATCATATTGAGCGATACGGATGCCTGAGCCCAAAGCCGTGTTTTCCTGAATTATTTTTAATCTCTCCTGGGCCTGTTTTTCAATCTTCAAATTTTTGGGTAGCAACAAATAGCAAAATGCCCGCGCCTTGCTTCTTCCTACGCGACCACGCAACTGGTACAGCTGTGATAAGCCAAACATATGAGCCTGATCAATAAACATTGTATTTGCATTCGGCACATCCATTCCGGATTCAACGATGGCGGTGCAAATCAAAACATCAATTTCATGATGGAAAAAAGCCAACATAACCGACTCAAGCTCTTCTTCGTTCATCTGCCCGTGTGCCACACGCATGCGGGCCTCAGGTAAAATTTGTTTGAGCTGGTCGGCAATACCATAAATGCTTTGTACGCGATTATGAATAAAGTAAACCTGTCCGCCGCGCGCAATTTCGGACTGAATACCTTTTCTGATTAATTCAGGGTCAAATTTAGAAATGAAAGTTCGTGTCGGCAGGCGATCCACTGGCGCAGTATTAATTATCGACAGGTCACGCATGCCTGCAAAGCTCATATTGAGCGTTCTCGGGATTGGCGTTGCCGACAAGGTCAGGGTATCGACTTCGGTTTTGAATTTCTTGATTTTTTCTTTATGGGTTACGCCAAACTTCTGCTCTTCATCAATAATCAATAACCCCAGGTCTTTGAAAATAACATCCTTACTTAAAATCCGATGAGTTCCGATTAAGATGTCGACCTTGCCGTCTTTAAGCTCGGCGAGCGTTTTTTTCTGATCGGCAGCGGAAACGAATCTATTTAATGAACGAATTTCAAAACTCCAACCTGAGAATCGTTTTTTAAAAGTTTCAAGATGCTGAAAAGTTAAAATAGTTGTTGGCGCCAGAATAGCGACTTGCTTTTTATTTTGAACGGCCTGAAAAGCCGCACGCATTGAAATTTCCGTTTTACCGAAACCCACATCGCCACAGACGAGGCGATCCATAGGCTTCGGATCCAGAAAATCCTTTTGAATGTCGGCAATGGCCTTAAGTTGGTCGTCAGTTTCTTCGTACGGAAAGCCTTTTTCAAATTGATTATAAATAACTTCATCCAAGGGCATCGGCGGCCGGGTAATTTCGCTTCGCTTGGCATAAAGCTGCAGAAGTTCGGCTGCGATATCCCGCAAATGAGCCCGAACTTTAATTTTTGTTTTTTCCCAAGCGGTTCCACCGAGTTTATCTAAAACAGTCGTCTGGGCCCCTCCTGAAAACTTTTGCAGCTGACCAACTCTGTAAACTGGAAGGTAGAGCTTGTCTTTATCTTTGTAAGCGATCTGAATGAACTCGGACTCCACTCCGCCGATATTCATGATTTTGAGCCCCTCATAAACACCGATGCCATGCTTAACATGAACAATTAAGTCGTTGGGTTTTAAATCCCCGAAAGCCAGGCTTTTTGCTTTTGAAGAAAATTGCTCATAGGCATTTTGCGAAACAGCGCGTTGCTTTTTTCCGAAAAAATCGTCACTTCGGAGAAAAATCACTTTTTCTTCTGTTAAGACGCAGGTCTCTGGAAAAAAACGCGGCACGAGAGTAGTAGCATGAGTGTTTTCGAGCCAGTCCTCCCACAAATACTCATCTTGAGCGCCAATTTCCAGCGGAAGATCCATTTTTTCAAATAACGTTTTAAGCCGATCTACCTGGGTTTGATTTTTAATAGAAACAAAAATCTTATAGCCCGAATCCAGCCAAGACGATATTTTTGGCTTTGCAGCTGCAATCCACGCATCCGAAGCAGGGGCGAGGCTTTGCGAAAGAAGCGCAAACTCTGTTAAGGGCAACGAGGCGTAGGTTATTCTTTCTTCTTCGGGCGTCTCTTCTTCTAAAAAAGATAAATTCGAAAAATTAAAAAATTTAGAATCAGCCGGCCATGGAAGCGCTTCATATTTGCTTACTATTCTAAGGGGCTCCGGCACAAAAAGAATGGAAGAGTTGTTTTGATTGCTTCGATAATCAGACTCAAGCTCTTGCAAATACTCATCGGCAGCTCTTGAAACCTCAGTCACATCCAATAAAAACACGTTGAGTTCTGAGTTAAAATGGTCAAAAACGGAAGAAAGCTTTTCATTACAATAAGGAAGCAATAATTCGCAGCCGGAAAAATATGTTTTTAAAGAAATAGATCTTACGGCTTCTTCGGCATCAGTAGGCGTGACGCCTCTTTTTTTAAAATCAGAACGCAAATTTTTAATAATGAATTCAATATTGTCATCGTTAAGCTCAAACTCATAAATTGGAACCAAACTCAGGCTGGTGGTTTCGCTCAGACTGCGCTGATCTGCAATCGAAAATGTTCGGAGAGATTCAATCTGGTCGCCAAAAAGTTCGATCCGAATTGGAAAAGGCTCGGCCGGAGAAAAAATATCGACGATACCTCCGCGCAAACTGTATTGTCCTACATCCTCCACAACGGGAGCCGACTGGTAACCCAGGGAATTTAAGTAACTATTTAGGTCGCCCGGGAGCTCGACGCCTCGACTTAGTTTTTTGCATCTTTTATTAAAGGAATAAAACGGCGAAGAAAGTTGCAAAAGGGCTGAAACGGGGATGATAAAAATGTCATTTTTTTGTGCTTGTGAAGCCCAATAAAAAAAGTTTGATCTTGAATTTCGAACCTCTGGCGAGGGAGCCAACCCTGAAAAAGGCGATATATCCCATGAACGCAGAACATGTGACTTTAAAAACGGCGAAAAAAAAGCAATTTCGTGTTCAAAAGCCAAGGCCAGATCTAAACTAGAAACAACAACAACCCGCGGCAAGTCTACAATTTCTTTAGATAAAGACTGAGACAATAAAAAAGATGCAGCTGGCCCAGCCGAAGAGCCTAAAATGTTGAACAGTTTTTTGTTTTTTTGCAAACCTCGTAACAAAAAAGCTTCTAATCTTGTATTTGTTGTTTGCCAGGATTTTGTCATAAATTGCGCTGCTTGCCTTTGGTATCTCGTTAAAGATTTTTGTTTGGTTTTTATAACTTAGCTTTGTATAACTATATAGTTGAAAATTAAATGAAAAAGAAAAAAGTCTTATGCAAATCGCTGCGTTAAGATTTTTACACAGCAGGAGGACTCATGCCACTAGGTGGAGTGATATTCATTACTATCTTTATTGGAGTATTCGGATTTATTTTGATTCGCCTCGCACGCTTGACCGGTGGGCTTGCAAAAAAAACAAGTCAGGCCAAGTTTGATATATATGAATGCGGTATTCCGGCTGAAGAAAAGAAAGACACCAAAATTTCCGTAAAATTTTATCTTACGGCGATTCTATTTATTCTTTTCGATATTGAAGTCATTTTCATGTATCCATGGGCTGTAAACTTCAGGAATTTCATCGCGACCGGAGCCGGGCCATTCGTTTTTATCTCAATGTTTATCTTTTTAGCCATATTTATATTTGGCCTTTGGTGGGAAATTAAATCCAAGGCGCTGGAGTGGGACTAGTTATGACATCAATGGGCAGCACAACATTTGAAATTATAGTTAACTTAATTAAAACAATACTCGTTTTTTTAATGATGGTCCAAGCTGTCCCAATACTGGTTTGGCTTGAGCGACGAGGATCAGGATTTATTCAAAACCGATTTGGACCAAACAGAGTTGGCCCCCTCGGTTTAATGCAACTTTTGGCAGACGCAGTAAAGTTTTTAACCAAAGAAGATTTTGCGCCCGAAAAAGGCGACCGCCTTATGTTTTATGCGGCCCCGATATTTGCATTAATTCCTGCAGCCATAGCCTATATGGCAATTCCGATGTCTGTACCGTTAAAGCTGGAATCAGCCACCTTTTTAATTCAAGGTTTCGAAATCAACGTAGGGATTGTGTTTGTTTTAGGAGTTTCTTCGCTGGCGGCTTACACGATTTTGATGGCGGGCTGGGGCTCGGGAAGCAAATTTTCTTTAATGGGCGCAATGCGAGCATCGGCTCAAATTATTTCTTATGAGCTGGCGCTTGGCCTTTCGATTGTTGGCGTAATTTTATTGTATGGCACTTTCAACTTTAATGAAATGATCGTAGCGCAGCAGGGGCCACTTCAGTTCAAAGCATTTGGATACACAGTAAGGGCAATGTCTGATTTTATTCCGAACTGGGGTATTTTTTACCAACCGGTGGGAATGATTTTATTTTTTGCCACCACCTTTGCGGAGTCTAACAGGTTGCCCTTTGACTTAGCTGAGGGTGAGGCTGAATTAGTTGCCGGTTTTCATACTGAATACGGCGGATTTAAAATGCTGATGTTCTTCATCGGCGAGTATGGTCATATGATGATTGCCTCGGGCCTTATGGCGACATTCTTTTTCGGCGGCTACGGAATACCGGGCGTAACCATTCAGGAAATGCATCAAATCGGAATAAATTTGTTTGGCTCTGAAGTGGCCGCTAGTGTTTTCAATACAGTTGTTCATTTTGTTTCTTATTCGATAAAGCTAGGATTGTTTCTTTGGATTTTTATTCAGGTTCGTTGGACATTGCCGCGTTTCAGATATGACCAACTAATGGATCTTGGTTGGAAAACCATGCTTCCATGGGCGCTGGTTAATACGATGGTAACGGCCGCCGTTATTTTTGCCACGTCTTACTTTATTTTTTAGCAATGATTTTTGGGAGATAAAATGACTGCAGATGCATTCTTATTTTGGTTCTTAGCTTTCGCAACAATCGTTAGCGCTCTTTCGGTGGTGCTTATGACGAATCCGATTTATTGTGCCCTGAGCCTAGCCATGACAATGGTGAGCGTTGCGGCTATTTTTGTATTGCTGCAGGCTTATTTTTTAGCGGGAGTTCAAATCATAGTTTACGCCGGCGCCGTGATGGTGCTGTTTGTTATGGTGCTCATGCTTTTCGATTTAAAAAACGAACTTCAGGCCTTCAGCAGAGGTAAGTTTACCGGCGCCATTAAAATCGGGGCGGTTGGAATTTTGTCGGGACTGATTGTCGGCGCTGTTGCAAAAGCCACCGTTACAGCTAAAACCTTAGACCCCGCAGAGTTTTCTACATCCGTCGGCGCAACAAGGCCGTTGGCACAAAATTTATTTCTTAATCACGTATTTGGATTTGAAGCTCTTGGCGTACTGCTGCTTGTGGTAGCCGTGGGTGCGGTGGCTCTCTCTCGAAGCAAAGGCGGAACACATGATAAACAGTGAGACTTTTACTCAGATAACGGCGAATCACTATTTAATTTTGTCGGCCATATTGTTTTCAATAGGAATGGCCGGGGTTTTGCTTCGCCGAAATATTATTGTTATATTTATGTCGATAGAACTAATGCTTAATGCTGTTAATATCAGTTTTGTTGCATTTTCATATTATTTCGGAAAAGTAGATGGCCAGGTAATGGTGTTTTTTGTTATGACGATCGCTGCCGCAGAAGCAGCAGTTGGCCTTGCCTTGGCCGTGTCGATTTTTAAACGCTTTAAAGAAGTTAATATACGATTCTTCGAGCATCTGAAAGGTTAATTATGAGCCATGAAATATTGATTGCTATATTGTTGTTGAGCCCACTTGTAGGCTTCATTTTAAACGGGGTAAGATTCAAAAGTTCAAATTATTTGGTGGCCGGCGGGATTGCAACGACAGCCGTTGTAATATCCTTTGCATGTGCCGTTGCTTTGTTTGTTGAGCTCTTAGGTTTGCCGCCTGAGCACAGAAGACTGACCGCAAATTTTTTCGATTGGATCACAATCGAAAAAATTAAAATCAGCGCTGGTTTTGTGGTTGATCAAATCAGCGTCATTATGATTTTGATTATTACGGGCGTGGGCGCATTGATTCATTTATTTTCTGTCGGATACATGCATCACGATAAAGGTGTTACAAAATATTTTTCGTATTTAAATTTATTTATATTTAACATGTTGATTTTAGTTTTAGGCGATTCGCTTCTGACAATGTTTGTTGGCTGGGAAGGCGTGGGCCTTTGCAGCTACCTTTTAATTGGATTTTGGTTCAGCGATTCCGCAAAAGCTGCTGCAGGAATGAAAGCCTTTATTACCAATAGAGTTGGTGATGCGGCCTTCTTAGTCGGGATGTTTATTTTATTCATGACTTTCGGCACGCTGAATCTTCACGAATTAAACGCCTTGGCGCCGACTGTTGTTGAAGCCAGCTGGCTGGGTGCGGTTACTCTTGGAACGCTTATGCTCTTTATAGGCGCAACCGGAAAATCGGCGCAAATACCACTTCATGTGTGGTTGCCGGATGCAATGGCCGGCCCAACACCGGTTTCCGCGCTGATCCATGCTGCAACAATGGTTACAGCAGGGGTGTACATGATTGTTCGGTTAAACCCGCTCTTTATCATGGCTCCAAATACAATGATGATTATTGCGGTAATCGGGGCAGCAACGGCGGTTTTGGCGGCAACAGTCGGCATTACTCAAACAGATATTAAAAAAATTCTGGCGTATTCAACGGTCTCTCAGCTTGGGTATATGTTTTTAGCTGTGGGCGTGGGCGCGTTCGGAGCCGGGATGTTTCATTTAATGACCCACGCATTTTTTAAAGCGCTGATGTTTCTGGGTTCTGGTTCTGTGATTCATGCTATGCACGAAGAGCAGGATATTCGTAAAATGGGCGGCTTAAAAAAATATTTGCCGATCACACATTTTACTTTTGTTTTAGGTTGGCTCGCGATTATCGGAATGCCGCCATTTGCCGGATTCTTTTCTAAAGATGAAATATTATGGGCCGCCTATTCTTCTCCGAGAGGACACATTTTATTGTGGGTTGCGGGCGCTGTAGGCGCAACCTTAACGGCTTTTTATATGACCAGGTTAATGGCTTTAACGTTTTGGGGAAACTCCCGCATAGATAAAAAAGTTCATCCACACGAAAGCCCTTTTGTGATGACAATTCCATTAATGGTTTTGGGACTCTTATCCGTGATTGGCGGATGGATAGGAATTCCTCATGTTTTCGGTGGAGATATTCCTAACTTCTGGGAACATTGGTTGGAGCCGGTTATAGCTAAGCTTCCGGAAGCCGCCTCCGTGGCACACTCTGCAACCGAAGAGTTATCTATGATGGGCATTTCTGTATCGCTGGCAGCCATATCGGCGATTGCTGCTTTCATCATGTACACTAAAAAAGAAGGTACGGCTGATAAAATGGCGAAAGCTCTCCAGCCAATTTACAATGTAATTGATAATAAATATTTTGTAGACGAAGCCTACTTTTCTGCAATCATTAATCCACTGGTTAAAGCCAGCAAAAATCTTTGGTACTACGTGGATGTGCATGTTATCGACAAGGCCACATACAAAATTACGGATTTGGTGCGCGGCAGTGGATCTTTTGTCAGATCATTACAAAACGGAAATATGCAACAGTATGCGATGTATGTCGTGATTGGTGTTGTGGTTGCGCTTTCATACATGTTGATGGGGTAGGTTTATGATATTATCGTTGCTAATTTTTTTACCAATATTTTTTGCCCTAACTGTTGTTGTTTGGCCGCAAAAAACTACCGTTCGTCACCTGGCACTCGGATTTTCGTTAATTGAGCTGTTGGTTTCAGTTTTGCTTCTGCAAAGATTTGATTCGGGCACCGCCGCTTTGCAAATGATTGAAAAAAGCGTTTGGATTGAGCGTTTCGGAATTTCGTATTTTTTGGGTATTGACGGAATTTCACTGATGCTTGTGATGTTAACCACGTTTTTAACGCCAATAATAATTTTAGCTTCTTGGAAATCAATAGACGAAAAAATTAAAGGCTTTCACTGCGCGCTCTTTATTCTACAAACCGCCATGCTGGGTTCGTTTCTGGCCATGGATGCGATTTTGTTTTATATTTTTTGGGAGCTTTCTCTCATTCCGATGTATTTCATTGTCGGAATATGGGGCGGAACCAGAAGAATCTACGCAACCATTAAGTTTTTCATTTATACAATGGCCGGCTCTTTACTGATGCTTTTAGCGATTATATTCATGATGAATCTTACTCCCGAAGTAACAGGTGGTGCGATGAGCGCAAGCTTGCTGGATTTTTACAAGCTTCATATACCTTTTATTGCCGGTGAATTTTTCTCACCACAAACTTTATTGTTTTTTGCTTTTGCCCTGGCTTTTGCAATAAAAGTTCCGATGTTTCCGCTTCACACATGGTTGCCTGACGCGCACGTTGAGGCTCCGACACCGGGATCCGTGGTTCTTGCCGGCGTTATGTTAAAAATGGGAACCTATGGGTTTTTAAGATGGGTTATTCCGATGTTTCCTGAAGCAACAGAGCACTATGGCTGGGTTTTCATTGCGGCGGGTGTTGTTGGAATAGTTTATGGCGCGCTTGTTGCCATGGTTCAACCTGACGTTAAGAAGCTCGTTGCTTATTCTTCGGTTTCACACATGGGATATATTATCGTCGGAATATTTACGATGAACGCTTACGGACTTAATGGAGCGCTTTACCAGATGTTAAATCACGGTATTTCCACCGGAGCGCTGTTTATTCTGATAGGCATGGTTTACGAACGAACTCATTCCCGTGAAATTTCGAAATACGGCGGACTCGCAAGCGCTCTCCCAATTTTTTCAATCGCGTTTGTTATAGTAACAATGTCTTCAATTGCAGTTCCGCTTACTAATGGATTTATCGGGGAATTTTTGATTTTGTTGGGAGCCTACCAGTACTCACCTGCGGTCGCGATTATATCGGTCAGCGGAGTTGTGCTAGGCGCCACCTACATGTTGTGGATGGTAAAAAGAGTTTTCTTCGGGCCTAAAGGAGAGTTGGTTCTGGAATCAGAAAAGGATTCTCACCATACATTAGTCGATCTGAGCACTAGGGAAGTTTTTGTTTTAGTACCGCTAGTGATTATGATTTTCTGGATGGGAATATTTCCGAATCACTTTATGGACTACTCTAAAACCAGCATAGACTATTTCATAAAAAATAAAAATAATTACTCATTTCCGGCAAGCTCGCAACAAGCCAAGCTTGAGGAGAAATAAAAATGAACTCTATTAATGTCGGACTTGCAGATATCCTGTTAATTTCTCCAATGATTTCTCTGTTTCTATTCAGTCTTATTCCCTTAAGTATTAAAGTGTTGCGTGGAAATAAAGAACAAAACCCGGCAGCCAGTATCATTGAAATTTTGATCGGGCTGGGACTGACTGCGGTTTTATTAATTATATTCAGTGGTCAATCCGGCTCTGGATCTCCTACCGCCTTCAATGGACAGCTTATATTTGACGGTCTAACGTTGTGGATGGGACTGGTTGCAATCCTTATTGGCGCTTGCGCAATGGTTATGATGTATGAGAACCCATCAACGCGGGGTCCGCAATTTTCAGAACTGATTTTTTTAGCGATGAACTCTCTGCTAGGGGCTCTGATCCTGATTTCGGCCATTAACTTAATAACTGTGTTTATAGGGCTCGAGCTTATGTCTCTGGCGTTATATTTAATGATTGCTATGTCTCACGAGCAAAAAATTTCAAAAGAAGCCGGTATTAAGTATTTTGTATTGGGTTCTTTTGCTTCGGCAATATTTCTGTACGGGGTTTCGTTTATTTATGGAAGCACTGGTTCCGTGAGCACTTTGGATCTTATGAAGACAGCCGAGGGGCTTTTAAAAGGCGGAAATCATTTATTTTTGTTCGGCTTTGCTTTTGTTATTATGGGATTTTGTTTTAAAGTATCGATTGCGCCGTTTCATGCATGGACTCCGGATGTTTATCAGGGAGCCCCTACGCCGGTTACATCCTTTATGGCCACCGCAATTAAAACAGCTTCGTTCGCGGCCTTTTTGAGAATTATTGCATCAAGAGGCTTGGTTGGCTCCGAAAACTTATTCTTAATTTTGCAGTGGTTTGCGGTTATTACAATGACGGTCGGGAATGTAGCGGCGCTTATTCAAAATAATTTTAAAAGAACTTTGGCCTATTCCTCGATTGCACATTCAGGTTATGTTCTTATCGGCGTTATCGCTTCAGGCATAAGCAGTAACTCGGCATTTGGCGCCGCAGGCGTTGTGTTCTATCTTTTGACCTATTCACTCATGACCATGGGTGCTTTTGCAGTTCTGAGCATGATTGAAAAAAACGAAAATGATTTTGTTCAGACCGACGACCTGGCGGGCTTTGCGAAACAAAAACCGCTGTTAGCAATTTGCTTAACTGTATTTTTACTTTCATTGGCGGGCCTTCCCCCGGCGCTCGGTTTTTTCGGCAAGCTCTATTTATTCAGTGCAGCTGTTAACGAAGGGCTTCTTTGGCTGGCGCTTTGGGGCGTGATCAATTCTGTGTTGGGCGCGTATTACTATTTACGTCCGATTGTTGTTATGTACATGAAGGAAGGCACTTGCGATACGGCCGTTGAAAATAATTATGGAACCTTATTTATGGTGGTGATTTCAGCCGCGCTTATTATTATTTTAGGAATTTGGTCAGGCCCACTGTTCTCAATAATTGAAAAGAGCCTGGGATAATTCAGAGATGTTCTCTCAAGACCTGTAATCCGGATTTAAAACCGATCCGCAAAATCTTTTCCAGAATTTGCGGATTTAAAGAAAAGTGATCTGCAAAAAACATTTCGTAATTCTGCGGCCGCGGAGAAATGTAAATATAATCTACGTCAGGATTGTGAGAAAGTTTTTCTTTGGCAGTGTCCAGAATTTTTTTTGTTTGATCTACCGAAAGATTTAATTCTGCGCAGGCTTTTTTCAAGGCTAAATAGGTATCTTTCTTTTGATTCTGGTATTGAATGTGTTTAGCCACCTTTTGTTCCAGAACCTGATACAGCGCCTGATTAATGATGGCCGGCATTCCAAAGGTATGAAGTGACCCAACCTCTGGGTTGTAGTGATAGGGCTGCATCGAATAAGATGCGATAATTAAATCGGCACCGTGATCAGCGGCAACGTGGGTGCTAAGCGTGTCGCGGATTTCGCCATCATAATGATAAATAATTTTTCCGTCGGGCTTTTTGATCGGATAGGGCGCAAACATGGGTGGCAAAGCAATAGAGGCGGCAACGGATTCGGATATTTTTGTATATCCGATATACTTGGTCGTGGGAGTTTTTGAGCTTTCCAAGTAGGGACCAAAAATAGTTTTCCGCGAATGATTCAGCTGAGTCGCCACGATATACAGCTCAACCCCCAGACGAGAAAACTCATTTTCATCTAATATGTACTTTCTGAGGTATCTCTCGATTCCATTTGTATTGAAAATGCCATTTAATTTAAATCCCTTTTTAAAAAGAACTTCTAACCCCCCGGTTAAAAGAGTTTTTTGTAAAAGGCTTTCAGGTAACCAGCTTAAAATGCGCTTAGAGTTCAAATTAAAAATATGGCGGTAACCAACGGGTTTTATATGGTCCTCTTTAGGTAAATTGTAAAAAGGAGAATTTCCAAAGCCGACTTGAAAGGCCGTTATTAGAGACTCTAAAGACTTACCGGACGCCAGGACCGAAGCAACGAAGGCTCCGGCGCTGGACCCCACATAGAGCTTAATTGTAGGTTTTGAAAGATTTATTGCGCCTGGACCCGAAGCTTGGTTTGGATACTTTTGTTGCACCCACTCTTTTGAGCCCCCTGAAAAAATAAAGCCTTTTTCTTTAAGAGCGAGGCAAACACCAATATGGTAGGCCGCGGCTTTAATTCCGCCACCACTGAGCACAAGAGCAATCTTCTTTTTATTTTGAATATTCATTTGAAAAATCAGTTAAACATGAAAAAAACTGAAAATAAAACGATTTAATTAATAAAAAAGTGGATATTCAAGACTAAAGACCAACTCTAACATCAGCATTGACAAGGACTTTGGCCATGTTTAGGCTTGAATAGTCGAGGTGATAAATGATGACCACTACTAATAGTTGGTTACCACTAGCTGAATATTCAATGAAGCATCATGTGAGTATCTCTACGCTTAGACGAAGAATTAAAGCAGATGATTTAAAATTTCGCTTTAATGACGGTAAATATCTCATTTTAGATGAGAATCCTATAAATATGGCGGACGCCGAAGAACATCGCCCCTCCCTAAGCAGCGAAGTTCAAAAAAATTCGGCGCAAGCTACAAAAGTCAGAGAATTTCAACAAGAAAAACAGCCAGCCTCTCCCTTTTCTAACTCAGATATAAATGAGTCGGTTATTTCGGCGGCCAATAGACTTTTGTCGGATTTAAAAAAAGCTTACACACAGGTTCTTCAGGAAAAAGAAGAACAAATTCTTACCTTAAGAGAAGAAACAATGGATTTGAAAACCTTGATTAAGGTTCTTGAGTCTGAAAATACCAGACTTCGTAATTAAATAGACTCTCTCAGTGTGAAAAAGAAAAACCCGGCGCTATCGCCCGGGTTTTTTTGATTTAATGTCTACTTTTTAATTAAGCTGCAGAGTCTGCAGATGCCGCTTTAGCCTTTTTATCTTGTCTTTTTGAGCCTAACTTTTTCATAAATCTTTCTGATTTTTCGAAAGCCACCGCAAATACTTCGTCAAGATTTTCAGCCAAAATGAAGTTCATTTTTTCTTTGAATTGCTCCGGGATATCTTCTAAATCCTTAGCATTTGAAAGAGGAATGATAATATTTGTAATTCCGAGATTAAGAGCCGCTAAGCATTTTTCGCGAATTCCACCTACTGGTAGCACTCGACCCTGAAGCGTTACTTCACCCGTCATTGCAATATCATTTCTAATTGGGGTTCCTGTTAACAAACTTACCAACGCTGTTGTCAGAGTAATGCCGGCAGAAGGTCCGTCTTTTGGAATTGCCCCTGCTGGAAGGTGGACGTGCACATCAAACTTTTCAAACATATCTGGGTCAATTCCAAGTTCGTCCATGTGAGCACGAGCGTAAGACATTGCTGCATGAGCGGATTCTTTCATTACATCACCTAATTGGCCGGTCAGCATTAAGCCACCTTTGCCTTTCATCTTAAGTGCTTCAATTAGTAAAACCTCGCCGCCAGCCTGTGTCCAAGCAAGACCTTGTACAACACCGACATTTGACTCCAACATTTTATCTTCTCGAGTAAAGCGCGGAGGACCTAATAATTCAGGAACTGTAGTGGCATTTACTTCTATGTAAGAAAAACCATCCATTACAATTTTTTTAGCAACTTTTCTGCAAACAGAGCCGATTTCGCGCTCAAGGTTACGAAGACCTGCTTCACGTGTGTAGCCGGCGATTAAATACTTGATACCTTCATCTGTAAATTTGATGTTGGCTGCCGTAATACCATTGGCTTCAATTTGTCTGTCGACCAAATGTTTCTTAGAAATCAATAATTTATCATTTTCAGTGTAACCTGGGATGCTGATCATTTCCATACGGTCGCGAAGGGCCGCAGGAATATTTTCAACCACGTTGGCTGTTGCGATAAAAAGGACACTGGATAAGTCAAAATCAACATTTAAGTAGTTGTCTCTGAAAGTTGAGTTTTGTTCCGGATCCAGCACCTCTAACATTGCTGAAGAGGGATCACCTTTAAAATCAGAAGCCATTTTGTCGATTTCATCTAATACGATAACGGGATTTCTTGTTTTAGCGTGACGTAAGGCCTGAATAATTTTGCCGGGCATAGCTCCAACATAAGTTCTTCTGTGACCGCGAATTTCCGCTTCATCTTTTACGCCGCCGAGTGCGATTCGGAAGTATTCACGACCCATGGCTTTCGCGATGGATTTTCCAAGTGAAGTTTTACCTACGCCGGGAGGACCGCTGAAGCAGAGAATAGGCCCTTTCATGTTTGCTTTTAATTTTCGGACGGCTAAGAATTCAAGAACGCGGTCTTTAGCTTTTTGCAGATCATAATGATCGTCATCCAGAATTGCCTTAGCAGACTTAATATCAATGATATCTTCAGATTGTCGGCCCCAAGGAAGATCAACCATCCAATCTAAATAAGTGCGAACCATTGTGGCTTCACTTGCATCTGGATGCATTCTTTCTAATCTTGAAAGTTGTTTCAATGTTTCCGTCTGAGTTGCTTCCGGCATGCCGGCAGCAATAATTTTGGCTTTTAACTCGTCCATCTCTTCAGATTTAGAATCTTGATTTTCACCAAGTTCATTTTTAATTGCCTTCATCTGTTCGCGTAAAAAGTTTTCGCGTTGACCACGTTGACCGTCACCCTGTGTATTGCCGCGAATTTTTACTTGCGCCGATAATACTTCAAGTTCCGCCTGAAGCAATTGACACACAAAAGCTAGTCTTTGTTTTGTATCAGTTGTTTCTAAAACTTTTTGTGCATCGTTAACTTTTAAGCCCATGTTGCTTGCAATTAGATCTGCAATGCGGCCCGGATCGTTAACATCATCAAGTACTAATAGGATATCAGGAGAAAGTGCTTTACCTAATGCAATTGTTTTTTCAATGCACTCTTTTGCCGTTTTTACTAAAGCCAGTAATTCAACTTGTTGAGTTGGGTCAACAGTGTCTTCAATTTTTTCGATAGCCACTTCAAAGGAACCTGAGGTTTTTGTAAAAGCTTTGATGCGACCTTTAGCTTCACCTTGAATAAGTATTTTTACTCGTCCATCAGAAAGCTTACGCATCCGCATGATTTTAGCAACCGTGCCAGTTTCGTAAATACTATCAGGAGTGGGATTTTCTTCCGTGATATCTTTTTGTGATGCTAAAAAGATAAGACGGTTTTTGGAAAGCGCTTCTTCAACCGAGCGGATTGAAGATTCACGGCCTACAAAGAGAGGGATGATCATGTATGGAAATACAACGATATCTCTTACTGGTAGCATGGGTAGTGTTTGAGGGATTTCTACTGATTGATTATCAAATGTCATTTTTGACTCCTGTTTCCTACAGAATTATTCGGAGTCTTTATGGGATTGCTAAATGGACAATTAGTCTGGATAACGTCTGGTTTTGAATTGAAATCAAAAAACAAGACTCAAATCTGTAAACGAGAGCTACATTTATTACTGGAGAGTGTTGCGAACAGCGCTAGTTTCCTTCTCATTGTCTTCCATGCAGGAAATACAGAGGGCAGCCAAAGGTCTGGCCTTGAGTCTTCTTATGTCTATAAGGTCATCGCAGCTCTCACATTGCCCGTAAGCACCCAAAGTAAACTTGGATAAAGCCTTATCAATTAATAACAAAGACTGGTGATCACGTTCATGGAGTTGAATATTGAGATTATCCTGCAAATTTTGAACAACAGCATCAACTTCATCGGCGGCTTTTGCCGAAGACGTCTGTAAGTTTTTAAACTCTTGATGCTTATTTAAAATTTCACTTTTTTGAATCAGAAGTGATTTTTTAATAAACTCTAATTCACTATTTTCTATTTTTGATGAGTCGTTTTCGGCGCTGTTCATCTAAATTCCCCCCTAGATAAAAGTTTCCGAAATTTCTAGGGATATTAGCTGCGGAGAAAATTATGTCACTAAAAAAAGTTTATGCTTGTGTGACGTATCATAGTGCAGATTAAAGATGAGCATACTTTTTTTGAGCAGACTCTGCCATTTCTGCCCCCTCTATACTCAGTCTGGTCCAAGGTATGGCCAACAAACGGTCATTTTCAATTTTTTCTTCAGTTACTTCACAAATTCCATACGTACCATTTTCGATCCTAGCCAGCGCAAAATCAATTTCGACCAATCGCGATTTAATTCTGTCCTGATTAATTAAAAAAGTATGCTCTTCTTGGTGTGCCGAAGATTGATCGATTTCGTCTCCTCGGGCTTTGTCGATCTGATTAAAATCCACAGCAGCTTGTCTTGCGCGATTCAATAAGTCAGATTTCATTTTCAAAAGCCTTTGTCTGCACATTTGATATAAATCCATAAGACCTCCTGTCTCATTTTCTTAAACACCACTAAAGTGTGATGTTTTTGTTGGAAATTAAGACAATGTAGAAATTTATATGGGTTAAAATTTATTCAACTTTTTTTAAAAGACCGGAATCCAGCGTTAAAACGTATATGGGGCGTTCTATCTCGCGCTGGCTCGACATTCGAAGTTCCCCAGTAACGCCTGATCTGCGGCCAATTGAGCGCAAACTGTTGGCCAGAGACTCTCTTGAGGTGGCGCCTGAAGTGATCTGCTCCCTTACAATTTTTGCAACTTCGTAAGTCTGGATCTCAACTAAAGTGGGTTCTTCATTATAAAGGGCAAAATATTCTTTAAAAAAAGCAGTGGGTTGACCAGCTCCCTGTGAGACATCAACGGCATCTACAAAATAAATTTTAGCAGATTGGTTTGCCGTTCGTTTCGGAAGATCCGGCGAGTTCCAGATATTGGTTCCGAGGTATTTCATATCCTTAATGTCATTGTACTTCATAAACGCCATAATTTGGCCGAGTGCCCGGCTGCTATCAGGCACAAACAAAACATCAAAATCAACAATTGGCGGAAGAACATTTTCTTCTGACAAATGTTCACGAGAACTTTTTTTAGATGGAATTTTTTGACTGGCCTTATCGGTGGCGCGCATTTCTTTTATTTCTCGTACGCGGTCATTGTACTCATCTAATCGGGCCTCGACATAGTAGGTGCCGACAAGTTTTTGTATAGATTCGGAAAAATCAGTTTCTTTTGGGTCGTAGGTTTGGGCCGCGGTTACTTCTCCGCCACGTGCTAAAATATGATCCCAAAAGATATTGCTGAACTCCACGCCATAGGAATCGTTCGGAAAAAGGATAGCAAACTTTTTTGCAGAAAGTTTTTCAACGGCGAACTGAACCAGTTTATCAACCTGCATCTCAGGTGTGACGGAGTTTCTGAAAATATATTCTCCGATGCTCGTTAGCCCGGACTTTTGAGAAAATCCGATATAGGGAGTACTGAGAAGCTCCGCTCTGTTTGCAATTCCTCCAGCCTCGCGGGCTGTAAAGCCCCCCAATAGGACAATTGCTTTATCTTCCTTTACCAGCTTGTCTACACCTGCAGCAGCGAGTTCAGGGTTGCTTTGGGAGTCAAATAAGGCAAGACGAAACTTATTGTCAGCACGACCCAAGTCTAAACCCATCCTGATGGCATTAAGAGCATGTTGCCCAAGGCTGGCATTTTTTCCCGTCAGGGGAAGTATTGCGCCAATGACTTTTGCATCAACATCATTTGCCAATTGAATCGTAGAGAACAAAACGGTGGCCTGAGCTGAATAAGGGCTCTGAGGATACAACGCCGCGATTGATCTGAAGTATTCAGCAGCCTTTTCGGGCTGGCGGTTTTTTTGATAGATCTTGCCGAGTTTCAATAAAACCTGTGGCTTTAACTCAGCGAAAAAATTATCGGCAGCTACAGACTCAAGCTCGGCTGCAGAAAGTTTATTTTCGATCAGCTCAGTAGCAATTTTTTCATTAGAAATATTTTTTTTAAGTTCCGAAATTAAACTGTTTGGTTCATGCGGTTTGCTATCCGTAGTCATGGAGATATTTTTTGCAGGAAGAGGCTGAGTGGCAATGGTAATATCGGAAGACTGGATTTTTGCAGGGGTAGATTTTTCTTGTGCAGCGGAGAGAGTTTTTCTTGTGGGGCGGGAAATAACCGGCCGAGATGCGCAACCCGTAACCAAAAAAAGTGCGGCAATCAGCCCGGCAGAGCCCTGCTTAATCAAGTTCATTTTCTGTTCCTTAAAATGGTCTGAAGCTTTTCGTTGTAACTTTTTACCAGCGGGGTTTCTTCATTATAGTGTGACAACTCTTCCAGCAACTCTTTTTGGCGAGCATTTATTTTTGGGGGCGTGTCGACAATAACTCTGACAAGCATATCTCCCGAGCCGGTAGCGCCCAGACGCGGAAAGCCTTTTGATTTAAGTCTGAAGTTCTGGCCCGAATGAGTGCCTGTTGGAATTTTAATTTCAGCTTTGCCGAAAAGGGTTGGTATCTCTAAACTTTTTCCCAATATCGCATCCGTATAAACCACGGGTAAATCTAAAATAACATCAGCTTCATCTCTTCGGAAAAGCAAGTGATCCTGAAGGTCTACAATTACGAAGAGGTCGCCGGCAGCGCCTGAAGAAGGTTTGTCGCCCTCTCCGCTGAGCTTAAGTCGTTGTCCATCCTTTACGCCGGCGGGAACGCTCACCGAAAGCTTTGCAGTTTCTTCACGAGCGCCAACCTGTCGCGAAAAACTGACTAATTTTTCACAACCGACAGCGGCTTCTTCAAAAGTAATTGATAAAGTGTATTTTAAATCAGAGCCGCGATTGGGCTGCCTTGATTGCGAGCCCCCTCGAGAGCGTTGTTGAGTTTGGTTAAAAATATCACCGAAAACATCACCGAAAATATCTTGAAATGGATCTGGACCACCGGCGCCGCTTCGCGATCGGGGGCCGGCACCAAATCCACCGCCGCCTCCGAATGGATTTGCACCAGCAGCTCCTGCGTGGCCAAATTGGTCGTAGTTTTGTCTCTTTTGTTCATCGCCTAAAGTTTCGTAGGCTTCAGTAAATTCTTTAAATTTATCCTCGGCCTTTTTATTATTCGGATTTTTATCAGGATGATATTGCATTGCAAGCTTGCGATAAGCTTTTTTAATTTCATCCTGTGTTGCTGTTCTTGAAACGCCTAAAAGCTGATAAAAATCTTTTTTTGACACAGATTAAGCCTGTCCCGGAGGAGGGGCCGTGGCCACAACCACTTGTCCCATGCGAATAACCTTATCATGAAGTTTGTAAGGTTTTTTAAAAACTCGGGCGACATGTCCCACAGGAACATTTGAAGTTGGTTCAGAGCTGATGGCCTCGTGGTAGGCCGGATTAAATGGCTGCCCATCGCTGGGAACCTCTTGTACTCCGTGCTTGGCCAGTACTTCTTTTAACTCTTTAGCCGTCATCTCGATGCCGACCTTAAATGTTTGTAAAGTGTCGGCGCTCAACTTGATTTGCAGAGCTCGTTCAAAATTATCGACTACTTCTAAAATGTCCCGACTTACCCGCTCCGCACCGAACTTTAAGAGTTCAGCGCGCTCTTTAATTGCATTTCGCTTGTAGTTTTCAAACTCTGCCTTTAAATACAGAAATTCTTTCTTCCATTTGGCAGCTTCTTCCGTTGCCAGCTCTAATTCTGATTTAGGGGCTTCTTTTGTTGCATCTACTTCTGTATCGGGAGCCGCGTCTTTGCTTGATTTTTTATCATCTATTTCTGACATTTTTCTTACCTCAAATCCACCTTAATAGATTGAGGTTATATATAAAAATGTCAATGCGCTAAAGGCAAAATTCAGGCCCATTTTAATCAATATCGTCTTTTAAAAAAGTGAACTTTTCAAATATTTGGTTGCTTACTACGATACCATCGCTAGTAAGAATGTAGTGGCCATTGCATTCTACAAGCAGTTTTCGCTGCAACATAGGAGCAGCAATTTTTTCAACCAAGCCCAAAGTCTTTTGACCAAACTTCAGCGCTAATTTTTCCGAAGATAATCCGGCTCCCAACCTGAGAGAGGTGTAACAAAAGTCCGTCAGCGACTGATATTTATTTAAATGTTCAAGTTGTTGGGGTGGATAGAGACTCAAGCCGCTTAATTCGTTTTCAGTTTCAATCTGCTTTCCATAGAGTTCAAAAGAATTAACATTCCAAAAACGCGATCCCCACTCTGAATTTTTACTATAAGAATGGGCGCTGAGCCCCAGGCCCCAATACTCCTGATCAGTCCAGTAAAGTAAATTGTGTTTTGATTCAAAGCCGCTCAAAGCATAGTTAGAAATTTCGTAGCGCAAAAAAGATTTTTTTGTCAGCTCAGAGTGAATAATGTTGAACATTTCTATCTGATCCTCTTCAAGCGGTCGATTTTTTGAAAGCGGGTGCCCCTCCGGAACGGTCAGACAATAGGGAGAAATATGCTTTGACCCTAAATCCACAGCAACGGCCACATCGTGACGTAGCTCGTCTAATGTTTGTGTCGGAAGGGCAAAAAGGACATCAAAGGAAAAGTTCAGATTATATTTTCTGAGCAGTTTAAGGGTTTGTACCGTTTGGGCCGCATTATGTTCACGATTTACCATTTTCAAAAGGCGATCGGAAAAACTTTGGGCGCCTACGCTAAAACGATTGATTCCGGCCTTCAGATAGATCTCAAGCTTTCTTTCATCAATAGTGGCCGGGTTAATTTCGATCGTAATTTCTGTGTCGGGTCTAGTTATGTATCCGAACTTGGCGAGTTCAAAAATCAGTTCTACAATCATTTCTGCAGGAATTAAACTTGGCGTCCCACCTCCGAAATAAAGGGTGTCTAGCGACAAGTCGGCTCGATGAGCAAATAGATTTCTTTTATTAAAAATTTCTTTTTTAACTAAAGAAACGTAATATTCAGGAGACTTGATTTCCGATTGCACGTAGGTGGCAAAGTCGCAGTAAGTGCACCTTTGAATACAATATGGTATGTGAATATAAACCCCGAAGCACTCTGACATAAGGAACTTATAAATGAAGCAGACAAAATTTCAACTTAAAAACAAACTAAATGTACTTTTAATCGAAAGCAAAAAATCACCCGTTATCAGTGTGCAGATGTGGGTAAAAAACGGAAGCGCTGACGAAAAAAAATCCGAAGAGGGCATCAGTCACTTTATCGAACACCTGGTATTCAAAGGGACTGATAAATACAAAGTGGGGGAAATTGCCAACACAGTTGAAGCATCGGGCGGCGAACTAAACGCCTACACATCCTTTGATCAAACAGTGTTTTATGTGACGATTTCGAAAAGTTTCAGCGATGTTGCGCTAGATGTGGTCAGCCAGATGATGGGGTATCCTCTTTTTGATCCTAGCGAAATTGATAGTGAGCGCGAGGTTGTTTGTGAAGAAATTAAAATGGGCCAGGATTCACCCGGAAGAAGATCATCACAACTTCTATTTTCTTCTGCATTTAAAAAACATGCTTATGGTATACCTGTAATCGGCTATGAAAAAAATGTGCGCGGCTGGTCTGCTAAAAAGATAAAAGATTTTTATCACTCCCGCTATGTCCCATCTAATATGTTTTTAGTTATCAGCGGAGACTTTGACACGAAGGAAATGAAAGCCAAAGCTGAGCAGTATTTTGCAGGCTTCACTACATTCAAGTTGCGAAAAGTAAAGAGAGTCAAGGAACCGATTCAAAGAAAATTTCATCATAAGGCTGAAAGATACAAAATCCAGGACCGTCATTTACATTTAGCGTTCAAAGCGCCGAACATTCGTCACAAAGATATACCTGCGCTGGATATCTTGGCGATGGTTCTCGGTCAGGGAGACAGCTCCATTTTAGTAAAAAAGCTTAGGCTTGAAAAAGCAATTGTCAGCTCCGTGTCGGCCTTCAATTACAACCCGCAAGATGAGGGGCTTTTTGCCATTTCAGCTCATTATCAGGGTGATAAATTTAATGAAATTATAAGCGAAGTCTGTACTCAGATTAACAACATTCAGAATTCAGAAACGAGTTGGGTTGACATTAAAAGAGCCCGCATTGCGGTATCGGCAGAGCAATTCTATTCCGTTGAAACCGTAGACGGCCTGGCTAACAAGGCCGGAACTCTGGAGTTCTATTTCAAGGATCAAAATGCACAGAAAAAATACTTAAAAGCACTGAGTCTCGTAACGCCCAAAGAGGTCCAGCGAGTTGCAAAAAAATATCTTAAATTGGACAAACTCAGCGCCTCTTTTTTAGGTGACGTTGACGTTAAAGAGTCTGAAGTGCAACTGTCCAACATCAAAAACATTTGGAAAGACAGGATCTCCGGTAAAAAATTAAACCCAGTTACAAATAAAAAAGTTTTCATACCCAAGCTGACAATGAAAACGGTAAAAGTGAGCGCTGATCAAAAGGTGGAAAGAATCAACCTTGAATCAGGAATTAAGATTTTATTTAAAAGCTCGAAGGATACGCCGACGGTTTCCGCAAAATTTGTTTTTCGCGGGGGCGCAAGGCTTGAGCAACCCGACACGATGGGGTTATCGGAACTCACATCCAGAGTATGGATTAGCGGCACGGCAGACAAAACCGAGGCTCAGCTTCTACAGGAAATCGAAGAGTCTGCCATTGGATTTTCAAGCTTTTCCGGAAAAAACACGGCAGGATTTTCTTTAGACTACCTTTCTGCATTTGAAGAAAAAGCACTTTCATTGACGGTGGACTCTATTTTAAACTCCACGTTCAGCAACGAAATTATAGATCGCGAAAAATCAATTCTTGCACAGGCCATAAAGTCAAGGGAGGATCATCCTTCAAGTCTTTGCGCCCGGCAATTTTTAAAAGCGATCTTCGGCGACCATCCGCTTGCCTACGAGGCCATAGGCACAACGGAGTCCCTGGAGAATTTAAATCGTGACAAAATTATTGATCTCAAAAACAAACTACTTTCAAACAAAAATTTAACCATAGTGGTTATCGGTGACTACAATAAAAAGCTGTGGATGTCCGCAATAAGGAAGCTTGAAAAAAACTTCGATAATAGAAATCCGATTCAGCCCCAGCATAAGATTGAAATCTTAACGGAAAGCAAAAGAATATTTCTGGGAATAGATAAAGAACAGAGCCATGTGATTGTAGGCTGGAGAGGCCTTACTTTATCGGACCCGGATCGCTATACACTTCACATTATTGAAGCCATTCTCGCGGGACAGGGCGGAAGACTATTTTTTGAGTTACGCGATAAAAGCGCCCTGGCTTATTCGGTTTCGCCGATGAGAATGGAATCACTTGAAACAGGCTATTTCGG
>JAYTFA010000069.1:0-4732 GCA_043734765.1 Pseudobdellovibrio sp.
TGTTGTGTGGGCAAAAATAGATCGCATTGATGAAAAAGAATTTACTCTGGAACAAACTCTCATTGACAGTAATATTGCAATGTCAAAGTGGTTTGAAAACGCGGCTGAAGGCATTGATCTGTTTCTAGTGGATAAACAACTCCAAACCGGTCGCAACCAAACAAATGTAAAAATAGAAAACTCAACTTATTCCGTTGAAGGACAAAATCTGACCAATGAAACCAGCTTAATCATCAATCCCCGTTTTCCAAATCTGGAAAAATACTGGAATCTGAAGTTTACAACCTACGATGAACAAGAAGATGGACGCGGCGCCAGTAAAACTTACCTGCGGCAGGCGCCGCGACAGAAAAACTACGGAGCAACAGTAGGTTTGTTTAAAAAATTCGGGGAAATCAGAACCGCGTTTCAACCTCGGATTGAACTTCAGGATCCCTTGAATGTATCGCACTCGTTGGCATTTGAAACCGTGGCGGAGATGGAGCGTTACAAAATCAATCCCAGACTTGAATTTTTTGCCAGTGCCCTTAAAGGAACCGGAATATTTCAGGCGATTAACTTTAATTTTACCTTAAATCAGATCTACTCGCTGACGTTAATTAACGAAGGAACTTACATAGAAAAACTTCATCGTTATTCTGTATCGAACGGAATTTCACTGGGACAGGGGATTTCACAAAACGATGCTGTGAGCTACAGTTTTTTTGTTTTTTCAAACAATCGCGACAATTATCATTTAGATTCATATAGCCTTGCTGTCTCCTGGTATCATGTGGTTTACAAAAAGATACTGGATTTTCAATTAACCCCTCATCTGGATTTTTCACGCGACCGAGGTTTTGCAGGCCTCGGTGGTGCGACTTTTCAGGTTACAATTAATTTTTAGATCGGCAAATGACTATGCACCGTCGACTGCACAAATTGTTCGGAATTTTTCATTTTCTTATAAAGCGTTTTTCTGTCAATCCCGATTTCTTTTGCAGTTCGATCTTTTGCTCCGCCATTTCGATGCACAGCAAATTCAATGTAACGCTGAATGACCTCTTGGAGCTCAGGTAACGCCTTCTGCACTTTCAAGGCAAAGACTTCAGATGAATCCGGATCAACCTCGGCCTCGAAAAACGCAAATGAATTGTTCGCTTCTGAACCAGGTTCGGAATTGGCAACGAGGAAATCACTCAGTTGAATCACCGGAGTTGTACACATAACCACAGCTCTTTCCACAGAGTTTTCCAGCTCCCTCACATTTCCCTTCCAAGAATTTTCAAGTAAATATTTTTTTGCCTCTCTTGAAAAATCAGTTGCTGTGCTTTCGTTGATGAGCGTGTACTTTTTAAGAAAATGTTCCGCCAGCGGCAGAATATCTTCAGAACGGGATTTTAAGCTTGGTATGTGAATCGGAATTACATTTAATCTGAAAAATAAATCTTCTCTGAATCTGTTGTCGATCACTTCCAGGGATAAATTTTTATGCGTTGCTGAAATTATTCTTGCGTTGATAGGCCGTAATTCATTTTCGCCCACCCGTTTGATTTTTCTCTCTTGCAGCACTCTTAATAGTTTTGCCTGGAGTGGTAAACTGAGATCGCCGATCTCATCTAAGAAGAGCGTGCCGTTTTCCGCCTCTTCGAACAATCCGACTTTTTTGTCTGCTGCGCCCGTAAAGGCTCCTTTGGCATGTCCGAATAACTCGGATTCCAGTAAGTTTTCAGGTATGGCCGAACAATTAATGGCAATGAATGGTCCTTTAGATCTGTTGCTTTCTGCATGGATGTAACGAGCAAAAACTTCTTTGCCCGAGCCACTTTCACCGGAAATGAAAATATTGGCATTACTTGAGGCTACTTTTTTGGCGATGTCCAGAGCCGCGAGCAGTTTGGGGCTACGGCCGATGATAAACTCGGAATGCTTGCTGTCTTTTGCTTTTATATGCTGTCGTAATTCAGTGATATTCTGATTGAGTCTTGAAATGTGGAGTGCCCTCTCAACTGAAATCTGAAGTTGAGGAAGATGAATGGGTTTAACTATAAAATCACAGGCCCCGTTGTGAATGGCTTCAACGGCCGTTTCCACAGAATTGGTTGCAGTAACAAAAATAATAGGCAGCGCCGGTCGGATTTCTTTTAGTGCTTCTATAAATTTCAGCCCTGACATCTGCGGAAGCTGAAGATCTGAAATCAGAATATCCCACCTCGCATTTTTGTTTTTGCTCTCGAGTAGTGCGCTTTCGGCATCGGCAAATGTAACAACTTCGTATCCCCTCGGTCGGAAAAAAGCTGTTAACAATTCTCCAATTACAATATCATCATCAACGACTACCAGTTTAATTTTTTCATTTACCTTAGCGTTCATCATAGACCCCCTCATTTCGTACTGAAAAAGTACATGATCGGGTTTTGTTTTTATGCAGTGATGATTTGAAGAAATCTTCACAGCAAAAATTATGGTGATTATTTTTTAATCAAATCTTGATTTTTTCTGGCCTCCTCATTGCTAGTAAATAGTTTAAAGGCGGTATTATGAATTTTCTTTTCAAAATGTTAATAAGTATTTTTTTAATTATTGGCATTTCGCAAAAAGCTCTTGCCTTGGATGCAATAGGTTTATTTATCGAGCCCGGAATTACTTACGAAGATGGTGATACAAAAACCACTTATCCGGCTCCCCTTTCGAATTCAACAGGTAAAGTTAAAGGTTTCGGGGTTGCTGCCCGCGCTGGTTTACACTTTTTAGAAACACTCTTTGTAGGTTTAGATCTTCGTTATGCGATGACAGATTTTACCGACTCTGCAAGCAACTACAGTGCTAAGGCCATATCAACAAATCTGAGTGCGGTTGTAGGAATGCAAATGCCGATTGTGGGCTTAAGATTGTGGGCCGGTTATGTAACCTCGGGAGAACTCAATCCGGATAGAAGCGGTTCCCTTGATGTAAAATACACTAGCGGTACAGGCTCACGCGTAGGCGCCGGCTTCAGAATAGCAATGGTGAGTTTAAATTTAGAATATCAGAATTTGAAATACACGAATGCAAGTATTGGAGACAGCGGGGGCGTATTTCCCCCCGGAACATCATTTAATAATGTAGACTTGGAAAATAAATCCTGGGTTGGCAGCGTTACCTTTCCGATAGAATTTTAGCTATTGTCTCAGATCAACTTTTTTATATTCTGCTGCTTTTGCCGTTTGCTCATCACCGGACTTTAAAAAATTTATAACTTTAAACAATACTGAATGAGGCGATCCCCAGTATTCAACTTCCTGTAGATCCAGCTTAAGTAATGTGAGTTCCGGTGTTTCGAGGCCATCTTTAAACCACTTCAATAATGAAGGGTCCCAGAGAGCGGCCATTTTTTCTTTATCGAATGCCTCGTAGCCAATAGCTGTCGCTGATAAAAATTTATCTTTACCTGCCGTAAAAGTTAAATTTACCACCGGTATTTTGCGGACTTCTTCCATTAAATTTGAATCAGAAAGTGTAAAAAACCAAAGATTACCTTCCTCATCCAACTCTTCAACTAACATCGGACGGCTACACAAACCGCCGTTATGATCGACAGTGGTCAGCATTCCGACAGCGGCTTCCTCGATGGTTTCCGCAACTGTTTTTAAATCTCTTCTGACTGATTTTTTCAAACCATTTTTCATAAGGCCTCCTGTTTTATTGATTCTTATTAATCTGGTTTACGGACTTTTGCATTTCGAGATCCTTTGCAATGCAATGTGTGTAATTTTCTGTTGAGGCGCTGGGTTGTTCTGGCTCTAATCCGAAATTATCAGCAACCTGTCCGCTGGGACTTAACCCAACTGAATAATTGGTTTTTTTTTGACTGCACTTCACGCGGGCACGACAACCCGAAACGGGTTCTTCAGCCATTGTCGGGCAGGAATCTTTTATGAACGAGGCACAACCCAAACCGAAAAGCATAAAGACTATAGAAAAGAGAGTGGCATTTGACATAATTTCCCCTTAGTTAACTTTAATAAAGCAAGAATTGTTCCACGTTCATTTTTTGACTTCAGATGGTGTGCTGCAAAAAGAGAAAATAATCTATTTCGTTATACTTATTCATGAAAAAATATCGTTTTGAAGGATCCTTCATTTTTCTGATTGCTTCTCTGACAGATACGCTGACCAAACAATCCAGACTCAGTCGCTTCTGATTATTGCATTCGTCAGTTACCACTGTATTTTTTTGAAACGGAATAAATGTAAGGGTAAAAAACGGCAAATTAAGCGGACGAAGATGGCTTTCAATAAAACTTCCTGCTTCAGGCTTAAGATCGAGCTGATTCGCTTTTTTATTAGAAATTAAAAGCCAACAGGGTTTTTTGCAGGCACGCAGATACTCTTCCGAGGCCGTTTCAGCGTCCCGGATAAAATTGACCGATAGATGAAATGTTTTTTCATATTCCTGAACTGCAAGATTAAGAATACGAACAGAATCTTCAGTTTCAGGCAACACTCCCCATAAAACATAATGTGAATCCTGAAATTCCTGAAAAAGGCGATGCACAATTGCCGAGGCCACGTGGGATTGATCCTCACTCATAACCGAAGGCATTATTAACGGAGCCGGTCGAAGACTGATGCCGGTGCGTAGTAGATAAAAAATGCAGGCTGAAATAATAAGTAAGCTGAGAGCCAGTGCAGCCATAACTTTTTTCATAGAATCAGTTGTAGGGCGTTCTGTACGCTTTGACAATACTAAACTGTGTTAATCAATAAAATG
>JAYTFA010000070.1:0-13714 GCA_043734765.1 Pseudobdellovibrio sp.
CGTGTGGGTTCGAGTACTGACAGTAATGGTGCGCGAAGGGGGACTTGAACCCCCACACCTTTCGGCTTACGCACCTCAAGCGCACGTGTCTACCAATTCCACCATCCGCGCATTATCCAGATAGAGACCCCATATTTTTGTCATAATCAATTTAACCGGTCAACGCCTATATATAAGCCAAGGTTATAGTAACAATTGCAGAGATTTTATTAACTTTCTTAACCCAAACAGGTCTAGGAGGGCGTCTTACTTACAAGAGCACGGACGCTCAGACCGACGGAATAGCAAGATGACCAGGATGGTTGTCTTTGCCGTCACCCCCGATAACTTAGGTCAAGGATGACTTAAGTTGAGCAAAGGAGTTGCAATGGGAGAGCTTTATTATGTGTTTGTATTTTGTGCTTGTTACTCAAGCGTTGTCGGCCTCTCCCTCTGGTTAACTCTCGCTGAAAGAGTAGAAGTCAAAATTAAGTAGGATTATACGCAAGAACGACCTTTAGGGTTTGGTGGTTCCCCTCTAGGACTTCTTCAGCGGTAGCGAATAGCTACCGCTTTTTTTTTGCCTTTTTTTGGATTAACTTCGGAGAAAAACCGTTCGTCCGGAACCTTTGCCGGGATAAGCTTTTTGGTTGGCGCCCGGATAAGCAAACCCATTAACAAATACGCGGCGTGGGCCGCTTGAGTTATTGGGTAAACTGCCGTGAATGGCATAGGGATGGAAAAAAGCCACATCTCCAGGTTGCATTAATAAGGGTACAGCCGTTTCCACTTCAAAAAAGCGGGTGGGATTTTTTTGTTTTTCCAGTTCCAGATAACCGAGACGGGTGCTGTGCGGAACAAACGAAACAGGTCCGTTTTCCGCGGTCACTTCGTCTATGGCCATTAAGGTTTGCACGTAACTTCCGCGCCCTTCAATATCAATCCAATCCTGGGTGCCGGCGCCGCGGTGCTGACAGTCCTGATGCCAATCAAACATAACGGCATCGCCCGGAAGTTTGTAATGGCCCTGGCAAATCAACTGTTCAAACTTATCTACATTTAGTAACTGGCTGCAGGGACCTAAAATTCGCGGATCTTCGCCATATGTAAGGAGAGCGGGCTCGGCTCCTCCCATCCAGACGATCCGGTCAATACGGCTTCCTTCAACAACAAACTGCGAACCTAAATACTCTTGGGTAGTTTTCAGTTCCAGCGCGATATTTTGTAAACGATCAAAAGATTTTTTAATCTGTTCGATTTCCTGCTCATTAAATAATCGTTTGAGCACGACAAAACCTACATCATAGAAATCCTGAATTTGCTGATTTGTTAATGCATTTTTCATAAACAAAATATAAATAATCCAGATTGGAATTACAACAATAAAAATTTCATGTTACAGAGGTTTTATGAAACTCGCCGACCTGAACTTCGACTATCCAGCTGAACTCATTGCAACATCGCCGGTCCGGCCGTCGCGTGTGATGTGGGTTCAAGCCGGCCCGGAGGCCCAGGCTCCCAGGGAGGTTTCGGTTCAGGATGTTTTAAAGGCTATTCCTGAAGGCGATGTGCTGGTTATTAATAATACAAAAGTTCTAAAGCGCCGCGTATTCAGTGATAGCGAAGTTGAAGTTCTTTTTCTGGACAAACTTGAGCAAAATAAAAACTCAAATTGTTGGAAAGTTTTATTTCCAGCAAAAAAATATGCAGTTGGCGACATTTTAAATTTGCCGAATGGTTTTAAAATGAAACTGCTGGAAAAAGGTAGGCCCCAAATTGTGGAAGTTACGCCTTCGATCAGCGATGTTGATTTTGCCCAAATTGCAGAATTGCCGCTGCCTCCTTATATTCAGAAGGCCCGTGAACAGCGGCACAACATTGAAGCTGACGAATCCTGGTATCAAACCGCGTGGGCTTCGGTTGATGGCAGTATGGCCGCTCCTACTGCCAGTTTGCATTTTAAAAGTGAAGATCTCCTTAATTTAAAAAGGCGTGGAGTTCATGTTGTTGAACTGACTCTGCATGTGGGGTTAGGAACTTTTTTACCGGTGGTCGTTGAGGATCTGAATGAGCATCAGATGCATTCGGAGCAATACGAAATTTCCAGTGAAAACTGGGCGCTTATTTTAAAAGCGAAACTGTCCAAAAATAAAATCTGGGCCTTAGGAACAACTTCAACCAGAGTTTTAGAAACGATTGCTCGCACCAATAGATTATCGGGCGCTACGAACCTGCTTTTACAACCGGGGAGTGATTTTAATATCGTGGACCGTTTGCTTACAAATTTTCATCAACCTGAATCTACATTACTGGCCCTGGTTGCCAGTTTTTCAAGCTTAGAGCAGGTTAAAAATTGCTACTCCTGGGCGATAGATAAAAAGTTTCGTTTATTTAGTTATGGTGACTTATCCGTCTGGATAAAGTAATTAAAACTCCATGTCGTCAGAGCCATCTCAAGTAAGTGAAAAATTAAAACTGGGCCAATTTAAACTGCATAAAAAGGCAGGAAAGGCTCGTCGAGCAAGTTTCATGACCGCGCATGGAAGTTTTGAAACGCCCTGTTTTATGGCCGTCGGCACTAAAGCAACTGTTAAGGCGATGACACCTGAAGAGTTAAAAACTCTGGGTGCGCAAGTAGTTTTAGGCAACACTTATCATCTGCATCTTCGGCCCGGTGAAAAACTGATTAAAAAAATGGGTGGCTTGCATAAATTTATGAACTGGCACGGTCCGATTTTAACGGATTCCGGCGGATTTCAGGTATTCTCCCTTTCAGGGCTGCGTAAAATGTCGGAAGAGGGCGTAGAGTTCAATTCACATCTTGATGGCGCGAAACATTTTATTTCGCCCGAAAAAAGTATGGAAATTCAGATGGATTTAGGATCCGACATCATCATGGCTTTTGATGAGTGTCTGCAATATCCGGCAACCAATGAACAAATTAAACGATCAATGGATTTAACTCACCGTTGGTTGGTTCGTTCGCATAAGTCCATGATTCGGGAGCAAAGTTTGCTGTTCGGGATTGTTCAGGGCGGTTTAAGTCTAGAACACCGTAAGTACTCTTTGGAGCAAGTAACCAGTATCGATCTTCCGGGCTATGCCCTTGGCGGTTTTTCGGTAGGCGAGCCCATTCATTTAATGCATGAAATTTTGCCGGACATTGCTCCGTTGATGCCTGAAAATAAGCCAAGATATTTAATGGGAGTAGGAACTCCGCTCGATTTAATTATTTCAATTGATGCCGGCGTTGATATGTTTGACTGTGTATTGCCGACAAGAGTTGCACGCAACGGAACGCTCTACACTTGGCAAGGTAAGATCAGTATCAAGCGACAAGAGTATAAAGAGGATTCAGGCCCATTAGACTCGGAATGTGATTGTTATACTTGCAAAAATTATTCAAGAGCCTACCTCAGGCACTTATTTTTATGTGGTGAAATTTTAAGCTCAAGACTCAATACAATTCACAATTTACATTTCTATATGAGCGTGATGACCAAAGCCCGCGAAGCCATTGAGCAAGATCGTTGGACCGAGTATCGCGATGATTGCCTAACGCGTTTTGTAAGATCTGATAAACAATTCTAGCAATTGCTTGATATCAATACTGTTTAAGTGTTCAATTTTACTTTAAGTTTTCGAATTTAATGTATCAAAGTATGAAAGAGGTTTTCATGTTCAACGTATTATTCAGTTCTTTACAGGTTTTAGCTGACATTCCGGCAGTCGCTCAGGAAGCGGTCGCGGCGACACCCCCACAAGCTCCAGCTTGGATGCAGTTTGTACCCTTCGTTGTAATTATCGGAGTGTTTTATTTCTTCTTGATTCGTCCTCAGGCGAAAAAACAGAAAGAAACTGCAACGTTTTTGTCCGGCCTGAAAAACGGCGATCTGGTTATTACTCAATCCGGAATATTAGGACGTATTACCGGCCTTACGGAAACAGTCGCAACTTTAGAGGTGGACTCTGAAGTTCATATTAAGGTTTTACGCTCACAGGTATCTATGCCTCAATCGATATTGCAAGCTAAGAAAGAAGGAAAATAAACATGGAAAGTTTACGTACAAGAACGTGGATTGCCGTTATCGGTTTTGCAGCTGCTATTGCATTTGTGATTCCGAATGTTGTTGATGTCAGTCGTTTAAGCTGGTGGCCTGCAGCGAAACTTAATTATGGGTTGGATATTCAGGGCGGTCTTCACTTAGTAATGGGTGTTGATGTGGACGGAGTTATTGCAACGTCTGTTGTTCGTCAGACTCAGGCTTTAAAAGCTGAATTTACAAAAGAAAATATTTCAATAAAAGATTTTAACACGGCTAAGGCAAAAGAAGGTCAATTTGTTATTGACGTTAACTCTTTAGAAGATGCTAAAAAAATTGAAGCTTACATTCAGAAATCTTATTCAACTACGTTGCAGGTTATTTCGACGAGCGCAAGTGCCGTGGAGCTTAAGTATTTCGATGCCAACATGATGGAACAAAAACAAAACGTTATTCGTCAGGCCATTGAAACCATCCGTAACCGTATTGATGAGTTCGGCGTATCCGAGCCTTCCATCACTCAGCAGGGTGCAGACCGAATTTTGGTTCAGTTGCCGGGTATGGCAGATGCAGAAAAAGCGAAGCAGTTGATCAATACAACAGCGCGCCTGGACTTCATGATTGTTTCTTACGAAAAAAATCCGGAACAATTGCGTGCCTTGATTGCCGATGCGGAAAAAACCGGCGGTTACTCCATGGCGACTTTGAAATACTCTGAGTATGTAGCCAGATTGAACCGTGATTTAGAAGGAAAAATTCCTGCTAAAACCGTAGTTTATTTTGAAAGAACCGGAAATGCTAAAACAGTTGAAGCCGGCTCAACGCCGTTTCTTTTAAAAACCGACACTGATTTAACAGGTGATTTTTTAGACAGCGCTACGGTGAGTTTCGGTCAGTACGGCCAACCGGAAGTTTCTTTGAGATTCAATCCCATCGGTTCAAATAAATTCAGTGATTTAACCGGCACCCATATAAATGAACAAATGGCGGTGGTCTTAGATAGAGTTGTTAAAACCGCACCAAAAATCAATACTAAAATTCCAAACGGACAGGCCGTCATTACCCTAGGTTCTGCAAGCAATCGTGATGATCAGCTGAATGAAGCCAAACTCATTGCTACGGCTTTACGTGCCGGTTCTTTACCGGCCTCACTTGAGCAGCTGGAAGAAAGACGTGTCGGACCTTCGCTCGGAAAAGATGCTCTGGACAAAGCCAAGTTGGGTTCTTACATCGGTGCGTTTTTAGTTATGTTGTTCATGATCGTTTATTACAAAAGTATGGGAGTAATTTCAACCATCGCTCTTGTTATTAATATATTATCGGTTTTTGCGTTACTGGGGTCATTGGGCGCAACGCTGACTTTACCGGGAATTGCGGGTATGGCGCTTACGGTGGGATTTGCAGTGGATGCCAACGTTCTGATTAACGAGCGGATCCGGGAAGAACTTCGCCATGGCACTTCGCTTAAAGCCGCGATTGAACAAGGATATTCAAAAGCAATGTCAGCTATTATCGATTCCAACATTACAGTTTCGGCAACAGCTTTGATTTTACTTTATTTCGGTACAGGTCCGGTCAGAGGTTTTGCGGTTACATTACTCGTAGGTATTGCAACCACACTTTTTGCAAACGTATTTGTTTCAAAAGTGATTGTAGACAATTTAGTACACCGTTTCGGTGTTAAGAAATTTTCGGTGTAGGAGTATTTATGGCAAAACAAAATATAGAAACAGAATCTTTCGGTCGCTTTGATTTCGTAAAAAGCGTTGGCTTATTCGGTGGAATTTCAGCTTTTCTTGTTCTGATCTCTTTAATTTATTTATCAGTTCGAGGAATCAACTACGGTATCGACTTTAAAGGTGGTACCGAGATTCAGGTGAAATTCACTCAGCCGGTAACAATTGATCAGGTCAGAAAATCAGTTGAAGGTATGCACTTGGGCGAAGTGGGCGTACAAAGCATCGGCGAAGGCAATGAGTACATTGTACGTTTCATCGGCGAAAAAGGAGCTACGGATAAAGAGACTAACGAAAAGTTAAACGCTTCTATCGCGCATGCTAAAGATAAATTAACAACCGAGTTTGCAGCCAGTGGAGTTGAAATCCGCCGTGTAGATACTGTCGGTCCTCAGGTAGGTGCCGAGCTTAAAAGAAATGGTTTCTTAGCGGTATTTTATTGTTTGCTCGTGATCTTAATTTACGTTTCAATTCGCTTTGACTATAAGTTCGGTCCGGGAGCGGTGGTGTGTTTATTTCATGATGCCGTTATTACTCTTGCCATCTTTATGCTGGTTGGCAAAGAAGTGAATGTTCCTATCTTAGCCGCCATTTTATCATTAATCGGGTTTTCGCTTAACGACACCATCGTGGTTTTTGACCGGATACGTGAAACAGAGCATCTCTATAAAAAGAAGGGCTATGCATTTATTATTAATCGTTCGATCAACGATATGTTAAGCCGAACTCTGATTACTTCAGGAACGGTATTTGTATCTGCGCTTTGCCTTTATATTTTTGCAGGCGGAGTGGTTTCGGACATCGCATTTGCGATTTCGATCGGTATTTTCTTCGGAACATATTCTTCAATTTATGTTGCGGCCCCTTTAATTCTGATTATGGAAAAGCTTAAGCTTTCTCCAAGATCAACATAGTTCTGACAGAGGTCTGATATGGCTCAATGGAAAGAGAGACTCACTCAAACTCCTAAGCTGGTCGGGCCCTTTCCGGATCTTATCGCACGCGTGCTGTCTTCCAGAGGTTTAAACCAGGAAGATCTGGACGGACTACTTAATCCAAAACTCAGCGAACTGAAAGATCCTCTTACGATGAGAGGAATGAAATTGGCTGTTGATAGATTGGTTAGCGCCTTTAAGAACAGTGAAAAAATCTGTATCTATGCGGACTTTGATTTGGATGGCACCAGCGGGTTAGCAATTTTAAAACAAGGTTTTGAAAAAATCGGATTTAAAGATGTTTCCTACTATCAACCGAAAAGATTAAGTGAAGGTTACGGGTTTCATGCAGAAGCAGTTGAAGAGCTAAAAAAAATTGGAATCTCATTGATTGTAACGGTCGATGTGGGCATTACTTCCTTTAAAGCATTTGAAAAAGCACTTGAGCTCAACGTTGATGTCATTTTAACAGACCATCACTTACCGGCGGATTCGCTGCCAAAAGCTCTTACCATTATAAATCCCAATCAACGCGAATGCACTTCAGGGCTCGGTTATTTATGTGGTGCCGGAGTTGCCTTTTATCTTTTACGTGCGGTTAAACGCGCTTTTTATGATGATCCCGATTTGCCGAAAAATGAGTGGGATCTTAAAGAGGTTCTTGAATTTTTCTGTATCGGTACTTTAACAGATATGGTGCCATTGATCGGGGATAACCGAGTATTGGTTAAATATGGTTTAAAGGCCTTAGCGACCACAACCAAACCCGGCCTGAAATCTCTGCTTGAGGCACTTAAATTGGACGGACGTGAGTTAACATCACAAGATGTGGCCATTCGTTTTGCACCAAAGCTCAATGCCCTTTCACGTATGGAATCGGATATTTTACCGGCCCAGATTTATCTGGAAACAGATTATCAAAAATCAGGAAAAATGGTTTATCGAATTCTGGAAAATAATGAAACCCGCCAAAGCTTGCAGGGGGAAGCAGAATCCCTTGCCTTTAAATTGTTGGAAGCCTGGAATGAACCTGATTTTGTATTTGTAAGTTCTGCTTCGTTTCATCGGGGGATCATCGGCTTAATTGCCACAAAACTATCGCAGCACTTTAACAGGCCGGCCTTTGTCGGTTCTGAAAATTCAGAAGGCGTGATTGTTGGAAGCTCGCGGACTCCGCCGGGATCGGAAGTTAGCCTGGTTGCCGCGCTTAAAGGCGTAGGTTCGGTGCTTAACCGTTCCGGTGGGCATGCCGCGGCCGCCGGATTTGAACTGCATGCTAAAAATATAACTTCTTTTGAAGAGCAGTTGAAAATTTACTTTCAGACAATTAAAGCGCAGGACCAGACAACTGTAATTGATTTTGATACGGCTGCAGATTTATCTGAAGTGAATCAAAGCGTAATGAAGTGGTATGATTTTATCGGCCCCTTTGGCGTTGGTTTTAATATTCCTCTGATTAAATTTGATAAGGTTTCACTTCTTTCAATAAAAGAATTAAAAGGCGGGCATTTTAAACTGAATTTTTCGGATGAATCGAAAACATTTAAAGTAGACGGTCTGATGTTTTCACCCAGTGAAAAACTGAAGGGCTTATTGGATCTCGGGCAAAAGTACCAGATGCTAAGCGAACTTCAGTGGAATTACTTTAATGGCCGTAAGACGATTCAGCTTTTGATTAAGGATTTAAAAAATTTATGATCAAGAAAAAAGATTCCGTCATTCTACTTTCCGCCGGACTGGATTCCACAGTTAATTTTTATGCGGCTTTGCAGGAAACCAATGTGGTGATGGCCATTACTTTCAATTACGGACAGAAGTCCGCCGTGAAGGAAATTGAACGGGCCAGATTAATTGCGGCAGACCATAAAGTAAAACATCTGGTTGTTGATCTTCCCTGGCTTAAAGACCTAGGTAACTCATCGCTCACTCATGATAAAGTTTCAGTTCCTACCGGTAAATATGTTTCTCTCGATAACAAGCAGCTGTCGCAGGCGTCAGCAAGAGCCGTTTGGGTGCCGAATCGTAACGGTGTTTTTTTGAATGTGGCCGCGGCTTATGCCGAAAGTATTACCGCCGAAATAATAGTTCCCGGATTTAATCGTGAAGAAGCCATTACGTTTCCCGATAACAGTTTTGATTTTTTGCGTGCAGTGAGAAAAGCATTTGTTTATTCCACGTCAATCGGGGTGGACATCCAATGCTACACCATCGCCATGGGGAAAACCGAAATCGTTGAGCTCGGAAAAAAACTCAAAGTTCCTTTTGAAAAAATCTGGCCGTGTTACCAGGCAAAAGAGCGTTGGTGCGGCGAATGCGAATCCTGTAAGCGCAGCAAACGGGCTTTTATGGCAGCCAGGCTGGATCTTAATAATCTCTTTGAAAAATAAAAAAGGCAGATCACCGGTATGAAATCTAAAATTATAGAACAACCAATTCCTTACGACGGATCCCAGCTTAAGCCGCTTTATTCATACGTAAATCACAAATTGCATGGTGATTCCATTGTTGCTTTTATCGGTTCGTGTAATGTCACCCTTGAACATATGGTTGATGCCGAAGACTTTGTTGTAAATGCTGAAATTAAGTCTGATAAGATGCTTCATTTCATTGTTGAAATGTTTAATCAGAATTTAACTACGGCAGTAGCGCTGCAACGGCTATTAGTGACAATGGCGCAAAATTTACTACTGGCAAAGGGCCATCTCTTGTTACGGGAAGGCGATGACCTTTATCTGGGAAATAAAAAATTAAGTGTGTCCATTGCTTCCTGCTCGGCCGTTTCAAGTATGATTCATTTAGGACTGAATGTTGAAAATACCGGAACTCCGGTTCCAACCTGTGCATTAATAGATTTTTCAATTGATCCGCTTGAGTTCGCTAAAGAATTGAATAAAAAGTTTTCAGACGAATATAGTTCTATCATTGAAGCCACTCAAAAAGTTAAGCCGCTGATTTAATCTTCTTTTTCAGTTGTGTCGGTGGCTTTGATCTTTGTTGTTGCATAGGCATGGTTACAAAGCAGACTTGCGATACGGCGGTATTCACTCAGAAGATCTAAGTGGATCGAACTCGTATTGATGGATTCCCGTAATCCCTGATTTAATCTGTAAATGTGGTTTTCGCGATATTGAATTTCGGTTTTAGCCAGTTCTCGTTTTAATTCAATGGCTAAAGCGCACATTTGCGGGTTGTCATAAGCGTTGATGCCCATGGAAGCCACTTTGACCACTTGAGCCTGCATCGCCTGAATTTCAGCCAGACCTTGCGGCGAAAATTCGAGTTTGAGAGCATGTTTTTTTATAGCGAGAGTCCGGATATTGATGTCGATCGAGTCGGCTGCGCGCTCAAGGTCGCTGATGAACATAATCATATTCATGATATTCTGATGAACCACGGTATTACTTTTGTTGGCATGATCCAAAAGAAACATTTTTATTTCGCGATAAAGAAAATCCACCTGATTATCGCGGTCTTTAATCGATTGAACCAGCACAGGATCTTCGGTTTCAAAAAGATGTACCGAATCTTTAATCATGTTCAGGACAATATCCGCCATGCGCATTATTTCCCGCTGTGCGTAGGAAATGGCAAGTGCTGAGTTCTGATAAGTATTCATTGTCAGAAATTCTGCGCCGAACTCATCAGCAGCACTCTTTGGGAACATCTTTTCTATTAATTCGGCCCCTTTTTTTATGAACGGAAAGAAAATCAGGGCCGAAGCGATATTAAAAAAGAAATGTGCATTTGCAATGGTTCTTGAGGCTGTGGCATTAAAAATCTGAACAAAATCAATAAAGTAAGCGGTGATCGGATAAAAAATAAGAACACTGATGGTTTTATAAAAAAAGTGGGCCCAGGCCACTTGTTTCCCGATGTAGTTGCTGCCGACCGCAGCAAAGAGAGCGGTACTTGTGGTACCGATGTTGGCACCGTACACCCATAATACGGCATCCTGAGTGGAGATGACTCCCGCGCTGGCCAAACTCATCGCCAGTCCGATTGTAACGGCGCTGCTATGGACAAAGGCACAAAAAATCATAGCAGCTGAAAACGAAAAGAATGAATTGTTTCGTATAGACTGAAAAAATTCCTGCAGAATCTCAAGTTTTGCAAAGTATTGGGAACTGGTACCGATCATGGCAAGACCGACAAAAATCAACGAAAATCCCATAACAACGGTGGCAAGATTCTTTATGGCTTGTTTTTTAGTTAAAAAATAAACGGAAAAACCCAGAATAAAAAACGGCAGCGCATAAGGAGACAAATTAAACGAAATCAGCTGAACCGTAATAGTGGAGCCTATGGCTGTGCCGATAATAATACCCATCACCTGTGGAAGCTTAATAACCCTGGCGGTACCCAGACCAACTAGCATGGAGGTAACGGCGCCGGAGCTTTGCAGAATTGTCGTTAGCGTAACGCCCACTCCGATTGATAAAAATTGTGAAGATGAAACTTTATTCATCAGGCTGGTTATTCGAGTGGCCAGCAATTTTTCCAGGGCGTTGGAGGCCATTGTGCTGCCGTAAAGGAAGAATGAAACTCCCGCCAACAAAATAACGAAATAGGAATTCTGAAAATCTAACATTGAGTGAAGCGCTCCGGGGTTGTTTCCGAGTTAACAGTTGCATTCATCTTATTAATTTATCAAAGTAATTTGATGTCAGCTAGTCAGAATTTTGCAAATCCTAAAATAAAGAGCCCTAGAGTTGAAGTTGTTGCCCTAGCCCTCCGTCATTTGCCCGATGGAAAATATTTATTGGCTAGGAGAGGTCCAGGTGGAGCAGGGGCAGGATTCTGGGAATTTCCCGGAGGAAAAATCGAACCCGGAGAGACGCAAAAGGAAGCTTTGCGGCGAGAAATTTTAGAGGAACTGAGCTTTGATTTAGCCTCACTGGAGCTGAGTTTTATCGGTGAAAACATTCATTCTTATGACAATCGTGATATCAAAATTTATCTCTGGAATGCTAAAGTGTCGCACCAGCCTACTTTTAAGCTGGTGGATCATGACATTTTTAAGTGGTGTTCCGTAGATGAAATAAAAGAAATTAAATTAAGTGAAGCTGATAAGTACTTTATTTCCTTAATCTAAAAAAAATTCTTTTTCTTCAGGAGTAGGTACTCTGCAAACCTCTGATTTACCGAAAACTAGATAACGGTTCACGGCAATTTTATCGTAAATAAAGTCTCTGAACCGAGCCGGAAAAACTGAAAAAATCATTGATAAAATGGCAAAGGCTCCGTTTAAATGAAACATAATTCTTAGAACTGCTGCAGATTTTTTGTAGATAGTTTTACCTTCCAGATAGACGATCGAATCCAGACCCTGGTCTTGCAGGCTGAGCATTTGTGCTGCGGCTTGCGATTGAAGCGACGCAAACTTAAAATACCTCTTTTTATCATTATTAAACGCAAATGTAATAAATCGGTTACATAATGGACAGACGCCATCAAAAAAGATGATTGTTTGCATGCTTTCAGTCTACACTATAATGCAAGTGGAGTCGAGAGTGCCTATCGATTATAAAAAGTTCTATGTTTTTCCATTAACGAATATCAATCTGTTTCCGAATACCACGAAACCGCTGAATATATTTGAACCCCACTACATACAAATGGTGAGTCAATCCATCCAGCTGGGAATTCCCATTGCGCTGTGTTTTGTACCCGAAGGCACCAATGAGATCAGGCCTATTGCAGGTTTTTCAGTTCCTCAGATTATTGAACAACGCCCGGACGGGACTATGTTGGTTTTTATGTCGGGGCAAGGAAAAGTCTCACTTAATTTAAGCACGATCGTGAATGAAAATCTTGTGTCGAGTATTGAAGGTGTAATTGTTACTGAAGATACGGCCTTGGATGAATTGTTAAAATCAAAGTATGTGGCGCTCAGCGAAGTTTTAGTACGTTGGGTTACAAAACACATCACGGATTCTTCACAACGGGAAATTTTTATCCGTGGATTAATAGGGCCGTTGGAAGTCATCGGCGCCTTTGCAGCCTATCTTATTTATGACTATGATCTGCAATATGAAATAATGGAAATCACATCGTTGAATGAGCAGATAAAATTTCTCTACCGTTTGCTGGAGTCCGGCAAACTAACCAATGTATAAAGTAATCGGGCCCACAGCAAATGAGCAATCAACAAATGCGAAAGTTTTAAAAATACCGGTGAAAGTGTAACCAGAGTTATAACCCCGATGACCATGGCCAGAAAAAACTCTAATGCCAGTTGATTCAGGTTTTTCAGATAACACCAATAGATAAAACTACCGGCAATCAAAACCGCGAATAACGGGTGCAGCACTCTCAATTTTATAAATAAGTGCGGAGCTCCGGATAAATCCTGAAGAATTCCCTGCCAGAGTGAAATACTCGGAAAAAGTGTAGTGGATAATGAGGCGATAGCTCCCGTTAATGGCAGAACCATAAAAAGAATCAACAGGGCAGGGTAATGAAAATTAATTTTCTCTTTCTGCTGTTTAATACCAAGATAAAATAAATAGGTAACGCCCGTTAACATAAAACTGTTAATCTGGTGCAGCGACATAACAAGCAGTCGAAAAACAGAATCATCAACCGATACAAGCTGGCCTTTGACCAGAATGGCTCCCAGCAGGGCTTCAGAGGCCATAAGAAGCAGTAAAAACCAATTCAATTTCCGAACAATAAGAGACTTCGACTTTCTGAAATTAAAAAAAACAAAAAAGATTACTAATCCGTACAGGCCGCTCATTAAGCGATGAGAATACTCGATCCAGGTTTTGTTACGGGTAAAGTCCGGTATGAGTTCGCCGCCGCAAAGCGGCCAGTGATCACCGCAGCCATCACCCGAATGCGATATGCGAACCCAAGCCCCCCATAGGATAACGAGTAGGGTGTAAATCCAGAGTGAGTATAAAAACTTAGGCCATGAAATCGTATTGGTTATTTTCCCGAAAAACATAAACCCGAGATTAATCTTTAACCGGGTAGGGAGCAATAATTTAATTTTGGTTTAAGTCTTCAAGGGTGAGAA
>JAYTFA010000071.1:0-7166 GCA_043734765.1 Pseudobdellovibrio sp.
ATTAATTAATGTAAAGATGTGCGAGGGCCCTTCCAAGACGCAGATGCTGACATGCTTATGTGCCATTACCGTATTTCCGGTTGCAGAATTTACAACATCACCAGACTGATCCATAACTTTCCTTGGCCTATAAATAAAAGTGCCCGGTTCTCCCGACGCTAAAAGAAAACCAGGCTCGATTAATTTTTTATCATTGAATATTATTTTCGCAGACTTCGCTGAGACCCTTTACGGCTCTCGGATTCGGAAGTGTCCCAAGAAGAGGCTTTTTTACCCGAATTGCTCTGCTCTTCATTGCGCGACTGAGGGTGCGAGCTGCCTCCTCTGCGCGGCGGCGAAGAAACCGAATTGCTTGCAGGGCTTCGACTGGAGCTTGAAGCTGGACGGCTTTTTGATGATTTGTTTGAATTGCTTTTTTTCACATGATTCTCCTTTGTTTTGTGTGAATGTCGTTCGCAAAAATTCTTTTTCATAATACTGGCAAGCAATCCTCAGACCACAAAAAGACAGGCTTCTAATTGAGTTGAATTTTTTAAATGGGGAATTTTTGTAGCCACTAATGGTTAAATCTGGTTCTCAACGTCGAATAATTTGCAAGATAATTTGCCTTTTGCAGTTTCTGATTTTAAATTCAAAGTATGGAACGTTATCGACGAGACAATGGGAAGTTCTGCATAGATGTTCACTTTCATGAGTTCAGCCAGCTTTATGATGGCCGTGATCCTTCGCCGTTTCACGAGCGCGATCTTGATGAGAATCTGGTTCACTATCTTGTTATGGGCTGTGAAGAAATACCTCACGATGAACCTGTAAAAATTGTAATGACTACACCGCATTCTCAAATTGAAGAGCAACAGAAAAATGATTTTATTTTGGCACTTCATCAGTATTTTGAGCACGAAATGCGATTAACAGATAATGAATTAAAATATTTATTCCGGCAAGGACGTGTGAGTTTATTATTTGGCCTCAGTTTCTTAATTCTCTGCATTTTTCTGGCCGTTAGGTTTGTTGGCGACACAACGATATTCAGCCGGGTCGTCTACGAAGGGCTGTTGATAATGGGTTGGGTGGCCTTATGGAAGCCACTGAATATTTTTCTTTATGATTGGTGGCCGTATCTTCGTAAAAAAAGGGTTTATAAGCAGCTGTCCACCATTAGCATTGAGTTCAATTAAATTCCGGCCTGGGAAAACATTCGGGCAATCTCACCAATTGTTGTTTGTAATTTAACCTTATCCATAAAAGGTGCTTCATCATTTTCATTTTTGAAATGGCTTGCCAGATGCCAGAGCAGGTCGTCCGTAGTTACGATCCCTACAACCTCTTGGTCCTCATTGATGATAAGAAGTGATGATAATTTTTTTTCAAGCATTCGCAGGGCTGTGCTTCTTAATGAGGAATTCTCGGATATTTGCTCAATGGGAAAAGACATAAAAAATTCAACCGGCATTTTTAAAACGGCATAATCGGCGTGAAGATCTTTATAGGTGACGATGCCCATAATCTCTCCCATAAAATCCACAACCGGTAGATGGCGTATCCGGAACTCTTCCATGATCGTATAGGCATCTTGCAGCGTAGACCCTTTACAAACAGTTTTTAAGTTTTTGCTCATTATAGTTTTAACTTCTGTCATTACTTACCCCCGGCTCATCAATTAGTAGTCTCCCCTCAGCTTAGTTCATAATAGTTTTATTTAATAGGTGGTAAATTTCCCCATGGGATTTTTTGCCTTTTTTTGCCTTTTTAAGACCTGAATTAGAACGGTTTATTAAAAATGACTTGCTTAAAAGATTTTAAAAGCCGCTCGTCCCGTTTTTTTTGGCTTCTATGTTGCAATTATTTTTTCTTGAGGTGTCTATGGAAACAACTCTTCTTCAGCCTGGACAATTAGCCCCCAATTTCAATTTGCCAGGAACATTACAGGCAACGTCAATTGAAACCCATCAAAAAATTTCTCTTCATGATTTTCGCGGCATGCCTGTGGTGTTGATTTTTTATCCGGGAGATTGGAACCCGATTTGCGGGGATCAGCTGGCTCTTTACAATGAAATTCTACCCACGTTCAAAGAACACCGGGCACGGCTGCTCGGAATTTCTGTGGATAGTGTCTGGTCTCATCTGGCCTTTTCGAAAAACAATAATTTACATTATCCGCTACTCTCGGATTTTGAACCTAAAGGCTCTGTGGCAAAGTCCTACGGAGTGTATGATCCATTGCAAGGCACCAGCTCACGTGCCCTTTTTGTTGTTAATCCACAAGGTCAAATTCACTGGAGTTGTTTATTTCCGACCGGTATCAATCCCGGAGCGGACAGGCTTCTTGAGGCCCTCGAATTAATCCCGAAACAACTTTGCAGGTCTCCTTTCATTGCGGAGACAGGTACCGAGGTCGTTCATGCTCCACTCTCCTAAATTAAAGATTGCTCCTAATGAATCTGATCACCGCATCGGTGCTCTTAAAGCGCCTGTGACGATTGTTGAATATGGCGATTTCGAAAGTCCGCAATGTGCCGCCGCCGCAGTTATTTTTGATGAGCTTATCAGCACCTACAAATCCGACCTCTGTTTTATCTACCGCCATTTCCCTTTAAGTTCACTTCACCGTATGGCAGAAGCAGCAGCCATTTCAGTAGAAGCTGCTGATCAGCAGCTGAATTTCTGGGGTATGCACCGACTGCTTTATCAGAATCAAATTATTTTATCCCCGGAAACAATTGATATCATCGCTGTAACGCTCGCACTTGATATGGAAACTTTTAACAAAGATTTAAGGCGAACTGAGTTTGCCGAGCGCGTGCAAAAAGATTTCAGCAGCGGGGTGCGCAGTGGAGTCAATGGCACGCCTTCGGTTTACCTGAACGGAACTCGCTACAATGGAGAAATCACTTTTGCGGCTCTGAAAAATGCAATCGACAATATGTTAAAAAGCACCAGTGAGTTTGAGTTGTTCTACTAACCGGCTTCTCACGTTGAAACACCTCATGCTTCACTTTGATAATAAAATTGTTTTTAAGTCTAGACAGACAAAGGTCTTGGGCTGCTGTTCGATTGCAATTTCTGCAAAAGCACGGCGCAAATCAGTGCCCCGGCAACTCCGTAACAAAAGGTCCAAGAAGATCCGACATGATCCCATATTCCCCCTGCAATTGTACTGGCTATAACGGTTGCAATTCCTGTTACGGTTCCGAGTACGCCCAGCCCCGAAGCTTTAAGACGAGGATCGACAAGATCAACGGCCAGAGCTTTTCCCACTCCATCTGTAGCGGCCATATAAAAACCATAAATACCGAAAAGCACCCAAAAATGCCAAACCGAGGTGGCAACAGCAAAACCGGAATAAACTAAACTGAAAATCAAAAGTCCGAAAATCAAAATTTTCTTTCTCGGAATTCGATCGGATAATTTTCCGAAATAAGGGCTCATCAGCGAATAAGTTAAATTGTAAAAACAATACATGAAAATAACCATGTTAAGGCTGAGCCCCTGCTCTTTTGCTTTCATTAACAAAAAAACATCGCTTGAATTTGTAACAGAGAAAACTCCCCAGGAAATCAAATAAATTTTAAAATCTTTTGAAAATTCGCTCCATTTCAGTTGAACGGCAGGCTTAGTTTCGCCGGTAACAACTCTGCGCTTTTCCTTTATCAAAAAAAGAAAAGCCACCGCCAGCAAACCCGGTATAACTGCTAAATAATAAATATTTCTTAAGTTGCTACTGAAATAAGTTAAATAAATCACGGCCAGCAAAGGACCTATCGCCGCGCCCAATGTGTCCATAGCGCGATGCCAACCGAATGCGGCACCTCTTAATTTGGGAGAAACGGCTTCGGCAAGCATTGCGTCCCGCGGAGCGCCTCTGAGGCCTTTGCCGGTGCGATCAAGGCCTCTGGCCATAAGAACACCGGTCCATGAAGTGGAAAGTCCCGTAAGTGGTTTTGCTAGTGCCGACAAAAGATATCCGACAACCACAAAGGGCTTTCGCCTTGAAATCCGGTCAGACCACCGTCCGGAAAATGTTTTCAATAAACTTGCGATGCCTTCGGCCATGCCCTCAATAAATCCGACGGAGGTCATGGAGGCGCCAAGAACAGTTGTTAAAAAAATGGGGGTTATCGGATAAAGCATCTCGCTGGAGATGTCGGCAAACAGGGATACAAAGCCTAACTTAACGACGGTCGGATTTAATACTTTGTTGTTATCTTCCTGTTCTATTTTTCCCCCTAAAGAAACACTCTACTCCGACTGATGCTATAATTGGACTAATTGAAAAAACAAGTGTTTAATTCTATAAATAAGAGGTCAAAATGAACAAACTTGCTCTAGGTATTGTCATCGGAATCTGTCTTCCGGTTATTTCAGGATATATTTTCTTAATTACAGGTGGAATGCCGGTGGCCACAAAGGGGCAGCCGCTGCCAATGGAGCAATTTATTGCAAAAACCGCCATTCATGCAGCTCTAAAAAACGAGATCAACAAACAGTCGCCCCTTTCTGCCGATGAAATAAATCTTATGGCCGGTGTTAAGATTTACAAAATGAACTGTGCCGTTTGTCACGGTCTCCCGAATGGCAACAAGACGGCCATAGCAAAGGGTTTATTTCCCCCTCCGCCACAACTTTTCGGAGATGACTCGGTTACCGATGATCCAATCGGGGAAATATACTGGAAAGTCAAAAATGGAATTCGTTTAACCGGAATGCCCGGCTTTACCGACACGCTCAGTGAAACTGAGCTTTGGCAGGTGAGTCAGGTATTAAAGAATGCCGACAAGTTATCCGTAAGTGTTAAAGAGAGTTTAACATCGATTCGCAAAGAGTAGGTTTTGCTGGATCCAAATTTTTGTTCCATGGCGTGCTTGTTGCACTTATTTTCTTTTAACTGATTTTGGGAGGTTAAACTTCCCAAAATTAGACTCAAACGGGGAAAAAAAGGAAGTGCCTATGGAAAATCATGTAATCCAAAAAAACGAATATAAAAAATATTTTGACGACATCTCAAAATTGATTAAAGGCCAGCGCGTTGAACTGGAAGTAACGGGTCTGGATATCGGAAATCAGATCGAAGCCGAGTGGGTTGTATTAGAAGGTTTTTCTTACGATCCGAAGGATGAAATTCTTGTGGTACATACTCCGCTGCTGGATCATGCCATTCATCGCCCTGTTGAGATTGTGGCAGCGGAAGAGAGTGATACATTAACTTCACTCTCAATCAGCGATACCGAAGAACATACGCATATTGTGCAGTTTCGGCGGCCGGTACCACTCAAGCACTAAGAAAGTTGCTTCTCAACGCTGACGGCGGTTCAGTACACAAGTACTTCTGTTACCCCTTGCATAATTTCCGTTGCATCATAGCCTGCGGAATGGACATTAGAAACCCATTGCCAGTTTCAGACCTACACGAGAAGCGCCAAATGCCTGTGAGTATTCGGCACCGAGTTTAATCAGTAGAAGATTAAGATCTACTCCGGCAAGAATCTGAGTGCCGCTAACCGTCTTTTTTTCGGTTTGAGACGTTGAATAAGAAGGTGCAAAAATTGGATTGCTGCCGGTAACAGTGAGCTCATCTGTACCTGATAAAAGTCCGACGCCAACATAGGGTTCAACTAAAGGAAACATCGGTGATAACAATAATTGTACTCCGGTAACTTTTGTTGTGTTGGAAACACTGACATTTACCGATGAAACGACCTGACTGAACTCAAATTTAGCGTCGGAATAAACTCCGCGAAGAGCTAAATTTACGGGCAAAACCGGAATCACGTCGTTAATATTCCATTTTACCGCAAATGAAGTGGAATTTACGCTGGCGCCGGAAGTTGTTAATTTCGGAACAATCACAGCCTCAAAGGCAATACCAAATGGAATTCCCACTGCGCCCATTAAACCGGTGTTGTACATATTCGGCAGTTCTGCTCCGGAATTTCTCTTTACGATTGTATCCGTGTTCGGAGTGGCTGTTTGAGCCGCCACTAAACCAAATTGAAACCCGAATATTGAACCCATTTTTGAGGCGCCCAAAATAGAATTATGCGTAAAGTTTGCAGACATTTCTTTTGTAATGCTCTCAAAATCCGATTCTGAAATATTTGTAAAACTCGGGGCTGCGCTGGCCTGCAAAGATATTAAGACTATAAGTGAAGCAATAATTGATTTCATAAAAACTCCTATGCCCTGCATTTCATATTAAAAAATGGCATTAGTCACGATTTTTGGGCATACCCCATATAAGAAAGTTTCAGAGAATTGCACAGTTCAAAGCTTAATTGCTCAGGAACAAGTCCGGTAAAAACGTTTTTCACTGGTATCGAGCTAAATACAGGTTTAATTCCCGTCATCTCTAATACTTCTAAGTTTGCCTCGCTGCAGTACTGAGTCAATTCGGCCGGTTTAATAAAAAGTCTGAGAACATGCAGATTTTTGGGGGTATTTTTGACTAACATCTCGACAGCTTTGATAATTATAAGAGCAGAAATCCAATTACGATTGAAGGTATGAAAAATAAAAAGTCCCTTTGGCTTTAAAACACGTGAAAACTCTTTTATGACTTCAGCGGGGTTTTCAACATGTTCTAAAAAATCCATTGCCGTAATCACATCAAATTGAGCCGCGACAAATGGCAAATGATAGGCATCGGCTATTAAATATTTAACACTTTGGGTTTCATCATATCGTTGCGCCACCCGAATACTTTCTTCGGAAAGATCAACTGCGGTCACTTGAAACCCTTCTTTTGCCAACGAGTTACTTAAAAAACCACCGCCACACCCAACGTCAAGTACTTGTATTTCAGTATCGATTTTGGTGGACTCAGAATATTTCCTTATTTTGCTGATAACCCACGGATTTTTTATTTTGGATTCGGCACGAAGTAATGCCACAGGATCATCATAAGCCGTATACCATTTGTCACCATATTGATCATAAATAGTGTTATTAACTTCTTCTTTTGTCATAAAAACCCCAGTAAGTAACTTGGTAAATCAAAAAAATGAAAATAATCACTGCCTGAAACTTAAAAAAATTTTCGTTGAATGATTGCCACCACAAAAACGCTGCGGCAACAAAAGCTACAGGATGAACAACAAATAAAAGTGCATGCAACCAGTTTTCCCGTGGCTCACATCTTCCCGTATGAATAAATTCATCTTTTGTTATCA
>JAYTFA010000072.1:0-6504 GCA_043734765.1 Pseudobdellovibrio sp.
TTACGAGTAAAATTCACACTTAAAACCCATTTTTTTCCGATAAATTCAGCAGATCTCTCATTTTTGTTGCCTTGACAGCGCAAATGTAAGAAAAAATGACTATAAAAATAGCTAGAGGTCCCATGAAAACATTGATGATAATTTATTTTGCGCTTGTTCTGATTACTCTTACTTCCTGCCAGAAATCCGGCAAAGAGGCTACTGTTGCGGGAAATAACTCTTGCGTTACCGATCCTGCCTCTTGTGGTGGAAACGGAGTTGTTAATGGTTCGGCTTACCAGAACAATAATAACAATGGATTTAATCCCTACCCTAACAATTACGGCACCTCCCCTGGCTTCGGCACCACTCCCAATTACGGTCCCGGATACAACAATCAGTTCAATTATTACAATAACAATGCTTATTTATGTAACTGCCCGAACGGCACTATTCCCACTTATAACGGTTCTGCCGGCTTAGGCTGTGTTTCTTCGGGCCGAATGAGTGCAACCGCGGGTTTATCAGCTTTCTTTTATTTAAGCTGGGGCCAAAATCAATGGAATACTCTTCCGCAACTTTACCGATACAACTACGGTGGCGGAAATACTTCCTGCTACAACGGCGTAGTTCAATCCTGTAATGCGAGCCAACCTAGTTGCCCTGCAGGTTACTTTTGTAACGCGCAAGTCAGCGGTGTTGGCAGCTTGGGACTTTGCGTAGCCAGCCACAGATAACTTTCGACACATTTTTGACCCCATGATATGAATTTCTTAGATACATTTCTAGGAGATTCACATGTCAAATCCACTGTTACTGCCACTGGCATTAAAAGACCACGCCATCCCGTTCAATGAGATCCAAGTTGAACATTTTCTGCCCGCAATTCATGAGGCTATTGAAGAAGCTAAAAAAAATATTCAGATTATTAAGTCGCAAAAAGAAACCTCATTTGAAAATACAATCGTAGCACTGGAACAGGCCTCTGAAAAAATAGACCGGATTTCCAATATCTATTTTAATTTGTTTTCGGCAGAGGCTAATCAGGCTCTTCAGGCTCTTGCACAGCAGATATCGCCGGTTCTTTCGGCTTTCGCTTCGGATGTGTCCTTAGATGAAACCATTTTTCAGAAAGTTAAATTCATCTACGACAATCGTGAGAAACTTAATTTAAAAAATGAAGACCTTAAATTAGCCGAAAAATATTTTAAGGATTTTTCCCGCAACGGTGCTTTGCTTGATTCTGCAAAAAAACAGGAACTCCGAAATTTAGATCAGGAGCTTTCGGTGTTAAGTCCGCAGTTTTCGGAAAATGTATTGAAAGCCACAAATTCTTTTGAACTCTGGATCGATAAAGAGTCTGATTTGGATGGGCTTCCAGAAGGAACGCGCGAAGCAGCAGCCCATGCAGCCGAACTCAAAAATAAAAAAGGCCACTGGCTTTTCACGCTGCAGGCGCCTTCGTTAATTCCGTTTATCACTTATTCGGCCAAGCGCCACTTGCGTGAAAAAATCTGGCGCGCATCGTCTTCAAAAGCTTTCGGCGGGGAATTCGACAACCAGGCCATTATTAAAAAAATCGTCACACTTAAATACAAAAGAGCCCAACTGCTGGGTTATAAAAATTATGCCGAATACGCACTTGAAGAGCGTATGGCTAAAAATTCTGAAACCGTATTTAATTTTTTAGCCACGTTGATGGAGCCTTCAAAAAAAGCTGCCGCCAAAGATTTAATAGAAGTGCAGGAATTCAGAAAACAACTTGAGGGGCAAGACGAGATAAAGCCCTGGGATTTTGCCTACTATTCAGAAAAACTTAAAGAGCAGAAATATGCATTTAACGAAGAAGAATTAAGACCGTATTTTAAACTTGAAAATGTAATCGAAGGGGTCTTTGAACATTCACGTAAACTTTTCGGTTTGATGTTCAAGCCCACTTTGGGCATTCCGACCTATCATCCTGATGTTAAAACATTCGAAGTCTACAGCGAAAAGAACAACGACTATATTGGCCTTTTCTATATGGACTTTTTTCCGCGCGAAACCAAAAAAGGCGGTGCATGGATGACCAACTACCGCGAACAGGGAACTTGGTCCAACGAGTTGCTGCGCCCGCATGTGAGCATCGTCTGCAACTTTACCAAACCCACACCGACGAAGCCCTCGCTACTATCCTATGATGAAGTGCGGACTTTGTTTCACGAGTTCGGCCATGCCCTGCACGGCTTATTGTCGCAATGTAAGTACCGCAGTCTCGGCGGCACAAATGTGTATTGGGATTTTGTTGAGCTTCCTTCACAAATCATGGAAAACTGGACTGAAGAAAAAGAAGGTTTGGATTTATTTGCCAGACACTATCAGACAAATGAACTGATTCCGGCTGAAATGGTCGCTAAAATTAAAAAAGCCTCTCTTTTTCAATCGGGCTGGATGAGTTTGCGCCAAGTGACTTTTTCAATGCTCGATATGAAATGGTACACAACGGATCCGAGAAATATTACCGACGTTGATCAGTTCGAAACGGACGCAATGGAAATGGCCCGTCTTTTACCGAAAGAACCCGGAACCAATATGTCATGCAGCTTCGGACATATTTTCGGCGGCGGCTATGCTGCCGGTTACTACTCTTATAAATGGGCTGAAGTTTTAGATGCCGATGCATTTGAATACTTTAAAGAAAAAGGTCTTTATAATCTTGAAGTGGCCACTAAATTTAAAAACAGTATTTTAAGCCGCGGCGGTACAGCTCACCCGATGGAACTCTACAAAGAGTTCCGGGGACGCGAACCCGATCCTAAGTCCTTGCTTAAGCGCAGTGGACTCTTATGAGAGAAAAAAAACTCACGCTTAAATCCAATAAGAAAATAGCCATTGTTTACCGCCTTCATTCTACGGGTGCGGTGAAGATCGCAAAAAAACTTGCCATAAAATTAAAGAGCAAGCGCTACAAGGTTTATACGGCCCCCGAACAGAAACTGATTGTGGGTACCGATTTACTGGTAAGTTCTGACGAACTCAAAGAAATGAGTCTGATTATTGTACTGGGCGGAGACGGAACTTATCTTCGCGCTGTGCGATTGTTAAAAGGCCACTCTGTGCCGATTCTCGGATTTAATATGGGCTTTTTAGGCTTTTTAACCGCGCATTCGGTGGATGACGTTTTTGCTACTGTAGATGAAACGCTGAAAAATAAAATGGTACTACATACCCGAAGCCGCCTCCATGTTACGGTTAAGCTGAACTCCGGCAAGCGTGTAATTTACAATGCGCTGAATGATGTGGTAATAGAGCGAGGCTCGTTTTCACAGTTGATCAGCACCGCCGTTTATTTTGATCATTCACTTGTCAATCATATAAAGGCCGACGGTATTATTATTTCCTCGCCTACAGGGTCCACCGCTTACAATCTAGCTGCCGGCGGACCTATTCTGCATCCGGAAGTGAATGCCATTGTGGTAACTCCGGTAGCGCCTCATTCACTTTCGACGCGCCCTTTGATTTTCCCGGACAATAAAAAACTGGTTTTACGTTTGGATAAAAATACAAGTTTAGCTCATCTTATTATTGACGGGCAAAAAGTAGTGGAACTTTCCAGTGATGATGAAGTTACGGTTACCCGGGATCAGATGGATCATTACATGATCCGTAAACCTCACCATAATTTTTTTCAATTGCTGAAAGAAAAGTTAAAATTTGGAGATCGCTATGTTGCAGGAACTTAAAGTATCTCAATTTGCCATCATTGATAATTTGCATATCGAGTTTCAAAACGGCCTTAATATCATCTCGGGCGAAACAGGTTCCGGCAAATCCGTACTTTTAAAAAGCCTGGCACTTTTAATGGGCGAAAAAGCTTCCGGCGATATTATCCGCACCGGTGCCCAGCAGGCCGTTGTTGAAGGCTCTTTTGATTTACGAAAGCGCAAAGATATTAAAAAAGCCCTCGAATCCATCGGCATTGATACTTCGGACAATATGCTTATTGTTAAGCGTGTGATAGCCCAATCGGATAAATCAAAAATTTATCTTAATGGAAGCCTCAGCACCGTTGGCCAACTTCGCGAAATCGTGTCACCCATGATTGAGGTTGCCGGCCACAATGCGCCGCTGATTGAAATGACCGGACAGCACGACAACCGCAATTTATTATCTAAATCCTACCATCTGGATCTCCTCGATCAATACGCTGGCCATTTTGAAAAACGTCATGACTACGAACAGAAGTACGAACAATTAAATACGTTAAAAACGCAGATCACGGATTTTGAAAAGCTCGCACAGGAAAAATCCCAGAAGCTCGATTTTCTTAAATTTCAGTTAACCGAACTCGAAAAACTGAATTTGAATACAGAAGCGGATCTTAATTTAGAAGACGAAATAAAAATCATGAAAAGTTCACACAAAGTTTTAAAATTTGTGGATGAATGCGAAAATATTCTGTTCAGCGATACCGACTCGGTGATCACCCGTCTTAAAACAATTCAGAAAAAATCTACCGAGATCATCCATATCAATCAGATCTTCGGCGATAAAATTGCAAGCCTGGCGCAGGCCAGCGACCTTATTGAAGATACGTTTTACTCTCTCAGAAAAGATCTCAGCCTGATCCAGCTGGATCCCGTGGCGCTCGAAGAAAAAGAAGCCCGCTTAAGCCAGATCCGCAAACTTCAGAAAAAATACGGGCCCGATTTAAACGAAATCGCTTCTATTTTCATGAAAATGAAAACCGAAGTTCATGATCTGGAAAACTCCGACGCGCACCTGGATAAAATAAAAAAACAGGCAAGCCTTCTTGAGCTGGAACTTAAAAAACTTGCCGAAGAACTTCATAAAACCCGTGCGCAGTTTTCCGACAAATTAACAGATGCAGTTAACAAGGAACTTCTGGATCTGAATATGAAGGGTGTTACATTCTTCATACAGGTTCTGAAAAATGAACTGCTCAATGCCTCCGGAATCAGTGATATTGAATATCAATGCCAGATTTCCACAAAGGAACCCAAGCGTCCGATTTCGAAAGTGGCTTCGGGCGGCGAACTTTCACGAATTTTACTTTCATTAAAAAAAGCACTGGGTGAAGCCGAACTTCCCCGCACTTACCTTTTTGATGAAGTGGACACCGGAGTTTCCGGCAACACGGCAGAAAAAGTCGGAAAAAAACTTAAATCCATCGCCAAAGGCCAACAGGTTATTTGCGTAACTCATTTACCTCAGGTGGCGGCGTGTGGAGATGTGCATTTTTCAATTAATAAATCGAACAGCGGAGATTCCATCAATATGAACGTGACGGTATTAAAATCCAAATCGCGCATCGAAGAAATTGCCAGACTTATATCGGGTGAAAAAATAACAAAGACCTCCATCGCTCACGCCCAACAATTACTAAGCGAAAGTCTAGGCTAAGTTGCAAGCTTCTTAATGCTGCTTCATCCTATAGATGTACTACATAGAGGAGTTTAAATGTTAAACAATTGCCGCTCGATTTTCACATTCTTGATAGGCGTACTCATTCTAGTTTCAATTGCAAACGAAGCCGATGCTGCCGTTGCAAAAAAACGTGGCGGCAAGGGCGCTTTTGCCGGCGGAGCTTTTTCAATAGGACTCGGAGTTGCTACAACTACGGCTGAACAAACAGGAATTAACGGCTTAATCAATGCAGCTAAACTCTCGACAAATTCCACGGCCAGCACTTTGAGTTCCGCAACTGAGTGGGTGGGTGCTTTCACTTTCAGATTTGCAAATAACTATGTGGCACTTCAATTACGTCCCACTTTATTTTCACAAAGCTCTTCGGGTTCAGGAACTGACGGCTCTCACAGCTACAGTTTAGACGGTTACACGCTATTTCCATTAGTTCGAATCATCCCGCTGAGCAATGACCTGATTGATTTTTATATTCAGGGCGGACTTGGTTACGGCAAACTTAACGGCAGCATCAAAAATGGAGCCAATCGCGCCGATTTCAACGGTTCCGGTTTCGGTATGCAGATGGGCCTGGGCGCAGAATTCTGTTTTGTTCCTGACCACTGCTTCAACATCGAAGGAAATTACCGCTACTTACCTCTTGTAAGAAATATCGTAACAAGCGGAGCAGGTTTACCTACTGGTACGTCTCAAGCTGCCACAGATCGCGAGCTTGAAGACCTGAACGGTAATGACGTAGCTACCACATTTTCAGGCGTGTCAGGCATTCTGGGCTACACGTACAATTTCTAATTTTTTTGGCTTTGGATTTGAGTATAAGTGTACGGAAAGAGAATCCACCCCGATGTTGGACGTCGGCACAAAGCAGCATTACTTGCTGCTAACATCGTACAAACAAAGTTCAATCTTCGCCCCAAACTCCTGGTATAACCCCTAGCGCCTCTAAAAAACTAAGTTTGAAAAGCACATCTCACTTGCGTTGCTGACTTCTGAATTTTTTGAAAAAAAATTCAGAAGTACCGTCCGAAAAGTTAAATTGGTTTATTAAAAAAGAAACCTTGAGGACGAAGTTCGACGGGCCCAGGCTTCAACCTGCGCACT
>JAYTFA010000073.1:0-4579 GCA_043734765.1 Pseudobdellovibrio sp.
AAATTATTAAAACTGGAGAAAACTATTCGGCATGGAATTTAAAGAAGTTAACTGAAATTGAATTCTGGAATTTACCATCAAATAAAGCGAGATATAAATATCTCGCTTCGCTTGCACATCTTGCTGCTAACTCTCATAATACACAGCCTTGGTTGTTTAAATATAACATTGAGAATGACAGTCTGATTTTTTTAATAGAGTCCTCCAGAGTTTTGCCGGCTTCTGATATTATGGGTCGCCAAGCGGTTATAAGTTTGGGGTGTGCTATAGCAAATTTCGAAGTTGCGGCTGAGGCTCTGGGGTGCAAACTGGAAAAAATTATTTTGTTTGATGGCAGCAAAATATCTAATCAGTCCTTATCGCCTATTAAAGCGGCCGAGCTTTCTATAAAAAAATCAGAGGATGTTTATAAATATAATTTCACAAAAACTTATGATGCGATTTTCACTCGTAGGGTAGACCGAGGTGAATATGACCATGATAAAAAAATTGATAAAAATTTAATTGCAAAAATAGAAGAACTCGGTACGTATTTAAAAGTAAAAACAATTTTAATTTCTGATTGGGGACGAAAAGTAGCATTGGCAGAGTTGCAGGCGCAGGCAGATTCTTTTGTTGTTAACAATAAAGAATTTGCCAACGAGCTTGTTAATGACTGGATGTTGGAAAATGATTCAGAGCTGGCCCTGGGGATGCCGGGAGACACCTTTCGATTAAATGATGATCAAACTAAACGTATCAAATTCAGATTTAGAGACAATTTAGGCTTTGAATCGGATGATGCAGTAGCGATCGCACAGTTGGGCAAAAAAGGAATTTTATCTTGCCAATGTGTCGGTATGCTTATCATTGAAAAAGATGAACCTGCTCAATGGTTGAATGCAGGGATCGTACTTCAAAAGGGCGCATTATTATTTGAATCTGAAGGCATTGCCTGGGCGGTACATGCCGGATTGGCCGAAGTGTCACAGGTTAACATGCTGATGCTGAGACCAATTGCTATTACGACTAAAAGGCCTGTGGTTCTATTTCGCGCAGGCTACTTAAAATCAAATGAAAGCCGTTCGCCTCATTCACCTAGAATGTTATTTGAAAAAGTCTGGAGCGAGTAAAATGAAAATTTCAGATAAAACATTTGTACTTTTAGATTCGGTTAAAAACCCTATTTTGTGGAACAACTACCAGCAAGGTTTAAAAAGTGCACTTGTACGTTTTGGTGTTGAAAAGGTGGCCCTATCATCGGTTGTAAAACATAATTCTATAGACACCTATGCCATCTTATCCCAGGACGCTGAAACAGGTGTTGCTCTTGGTGGAATCAGGCTTGAGGTCAAATCAATAAATAACATATTACCCTTAGAAAAGATTGAGAGCACTTATCGAGAAATAATACTGAAAAAAATAACAAATCAGGCCAATCAAAACGGGAAACTTGCAGAGATATGTGGGCTTTGGGTCAGCGCGGAAGCTAATGGGCGGGGAATGGGAGCCGAGCTTGCGCTACAGGCAACGCAGTTGGGTGTAAAACTTAATATTAATATATTAGTTTCAATGTTGCCGGCCCATACACTCGATTATTTTTTAAGATTAGGTTTTGTAGTTGATCAGGATTTGCCTAAATTGGCATACCCAGATGACAGATATTTATCTACGATTGTCTGGTATTACGTTCCGAATGTCGAAATAATTAAAAATAAGCAAGACATACAGGTCTAACTTAAAACATTTACAAAACGCGTGTTGTATCCGTAGGCAACAGTAAAGCGTTTAGTGCTTTCGGAACTTCCAGATTAAAAAGCATATAAAGAGATTTTAAGGTTTGTTCGCTTACGGTTTTTCCTTGAATGTTGTGAATCTGATCCAGAATCTTTTTAATGTCGGTCCGGTCTGCCTGCTCCATCATGGAGTCAATGAAAACACCGATACAATGTATCAACTTTGAATAGGCGTGAGTTTTACTGCGCGGGAGTTTTTGCGGAAATCCGAGGCTTGCAGCATTCTCATGATGTTGGATTGCGACAAAAAGGATTTCCTGAGGAATGCCGTCAATTTGCTTTAAGAGCTCATAGCTTGTTAAAGGATGCCGCTCGTACTGTTTAAGTTCGTCCGGAGAATACTCAAATCTCTTTTTGCTCAGTAAATGCTTGTGATCTTTCAATCCGATATCCGAGAGCAGGGCTGCTAATATAATTCGACTCTGAACTTTGGGGTTATTCCACCGCCAGAGCGAGGCAATAGAACTTGCAATAATGGCTTTAAGAGTAGATTGAGTTGATAAACTTTGATTATCCGAGGTCATAACATTAAGGATATTGAATAATTGTGAATTGTTCAGAGCAACCTGCGTGTACGCCTCAAAGGCCTGTAATGATTGATTCAGATATTTTTTATCAATGGTATTTACAATGCTGCTCTGGCTGATCGAAGATAGAAGTTGATTCATGATGCGTAATTTTTTAATTTCTTCCATCGGTCTTTTTGTAATTGTGGTTGAAATTGCAAACTGCAGATCAGTGTATTTGGCAAAATCATTTGTGGCTAAATAGATATGTGTGACCCCTTTTTTTGCGAAGTTTTCCAGACGTTGAGCGATAAACTCCTGGCCCGATTTTGTAACCCTAACAAATTTATCTGCAATTTTCAGAAAAATACTGTAATCACTGGTTTTAGACAGGATAAATTCGTCAATGGGTATTGAAAAAAAATGTTCTTTTTCAGATCCGTAGGAGCGTTCGGATTTGAGAAGGTAGTCAATAACCAATCTTACGGTTTCCAAATCGAAAGGCTTGGCGATAAGTTCACTTACTCCCATTACAAACGCATTCTGTACACTGATAATATCTGCGTAGCCGGTCATTAGTATAAACGGTACGACATTTTGTTTATCGAATTTTTCTTTGTATTCCTGAAATAAATCCAAACCTGATTTGCCGCTCATTTTGATATCTGATAATATCAGATCAATTTTGTGCAAATGAATTAATTCCAGAGCTTCTTCCGCGTTATTGGCCGTGATTATGTTGTATTTTTGTTGCTGTAAATATTCCTTAAGAGCGAGCGCAACCTCTACTTCGTCTTCAACTATGAGTAATGTCTGATTCATACTAATGCTATCGTCAGTTTTTTATGTGAACAAGACGATTAGTAAAAATATAATTGAGATTACTTATATTGCTAAATTGTTTAGTAAATTTTTTTGTTAACTCGTCTTTAACATAACGCCAAATTCTTATTTAGCAAAAACCGAAATAGTTATATTGGTTTGATACGGAATCTTAAAATGGGACAGTCATGTTAAGAAATTGTTAAGTATTTAACGTTAATTTATCAATTTTCGCTAAACTAAAGCCGATACTATTGTTGTACGTTTACGGAGGTTTAGTGAAGTTTCAGGTAATGGTTATTCTTATAGCGAGCACTCTATTCGTTGGATGCGGCGGCCAAAGCGGCGGTTTAGCACCCTCACGAGATATATTGCCCACGCTCCCGATTACCGACGTATCCGGCGATAGCAATCTTAAATATGGCGAGTCTGTTTCATCAATAAATGGCTGGGAAGTGTCGATAGATACAACTGATCCTATTGAGGAAGTGACATTGGCTAACTCATGGAATGTAGAGGTTAAGTATGAATAGAATGACGACAGCAGTGTTTTACATAAATTTTGTTTTAATTACTTTTTTCGCGGGTTCGGCGTTGGCCGAAATGAATGTGCCGATTCAATTAAGATTAAAATCACCGGTCGGAACCTATCCTACAGAAACAGGACTTAATTTTAAATTATTGATTTTGTCGCCATCTTCCAATTGTATTTTGCGTGAAGAAAATTTTTCAGGTCAATCCATCACCAACGGAAATATCTCACTGAGTTTGGGGTCGGGTTCAAGAGGTGTGAACGATCCGAGTTTAACTTTAAATCAGGTTTATGATAATTCTAAATTGAAATCAGGGTTGTCTTGTGTTGATGCAAATAACAATATTGTTTTAATAGGACAGAATTATACACCCACGATTAATGATGGACGGGTTATGCGGGTTATAACGATTGTGTCGGGCGTTCCTATCCTAGCTAATTTCAGTATGCGTGCCAGTCCTTATGCTATTCAGGCGGAGTCGGTCGGCGGCAAAGTGGCAGCTGATATCGTTGTAAATAATATTACTTCACAGATGAATCAGACAAATCTAAATGATTTATTACTCGATGTTACCAGATTTAATAATTTGAAAAATATTGCGTTAACGGGCCAGGCTGTCAGCGCAACCACTTCAACAAATTTTTCCGGCGCTCTTGCGGGAGATGTAAGTGGATCTCAGGGCACTACAAGTGTTGACCGAATTAAAGGTATCGCCGTCAGCGGTACCGCTCCGGTTTTGGGTCAGGTATTACAATATAACGGAACTCAATATGTGGCGTCTACTTTAGCTTCCGGAGCTGTTACAAGCGTGGCGGGTAGAACCGGCGCCGTCACCTTATCCAGCAGCGACATCTCAGGTTTAGGCGGTGCTTCTGCGCTTAACGTGGGTACTGCAGCAGGTACTGTTGCAGCCGGTAATGATTCTCGGATTGTAAACGCCTTT
>JAYTFA010000074.1:0-4532 GCA_043734765.1 Pseudobdellovibrio sp.
ACAGCAGCTCCGGCAGCAGGCGCTAAAGCCGCAGCTCCGGCAGCGGGTGCAAAAGCCCCGGCCGCAGCGAAGCCAGCAGCTAAAAAATAGTTTTTGAATCTAGAAAATTGACTTAAAGGCGGATTATTCCGCCTTTTTTTTTAAGGTTTGGTCTCATGTATTTAATTGTAGGCTTAGGAAATCCCGGACAAAAATATTCAATGAATCGTCATAACATCGGCTTTATGACCTGTGACTACTGGCTGAAATCTTTGAATGGTTCTGATTACCGTGAAGAGCATAAAGCATTAACTAAAAAATTTAAGATTGATGATACGGATGTTTTACTGGCAAAGCCTCAGACTTTCATGAATAAATCCGGAGAGTCCGTCATTGCCTTAATGAATTTTTATAAAATTCCGAAAGAAAATTTGTTAGTTGTACATGACGATGTGGATTTGCCTTTTGGCTCCATGAAAATTCATTTCAATCGTGGCCCCGGCGGACAAAATGGCGTGAAAAATATATCGCAGCTGCTGGGTTCCAACGAGTATACACGATTGAAATTAGGTGTCGGCAGACCACCCCATCCCGATTTTGACACCGGAGATTATGTCTTAGCTAACTTTCCTAAAGAGGAAGTTGTTTTATTAGATCAATATTTTGAAAAAGCCTGTGATGCAATTGAGAGTTTTATCTTTGAAGGCGTCAATAAAGCTTCGACAAATTTTAACGGGGCTGTTAAATTTAAGTAAGAAATTAAGCGAGGATTTTATATGGCTTTACAAGTAGGAATTGTCGGACTTCCCAATGTTGGAAAATCAACATTATTCAATGCTCTGACTTCAGGTAAAGCTGAAGCCGCTAACTACCCATTCTGTACGATTGACCCCAATGTCGGTGTTGTCACGGTTCCTGACGAGCGACTTGATAAAATCACCGGCTTTGTAAAACCTCAAAGTATTATTCCCACCGTAATGGAATTCGTTGATATTGCCGGAATCGTTAAAGGTGCCAGCCAGGGTGAAGGTTTGGGAAATCAATTTTTGGGTCATATCAAGCAAACAGATGCCATTGTTCATGTGGTTCGGTGTTTTGACGATCCGAATATTATTCACGTTGCCGGAAGCATAGATCCGATAAGAGACATTGATATTATCAACACAGAATTAATGCTGGCCGATTTTGATACTGCAGAAAAAAAATTAAAACGTATAGAAAAGGCTGCTAAGACCTCTGCCGATTCTAAAATGAAAATGGATCTGGATGTAACCCAGAGAATACATAAGGCGCTGGCTCAGGGTAAGCCTGCAAGATCCGTTACTTTGAATGAGCTTGAAGCTCCTTTTGCAAACGAAATGCATTTGTTAACCAGCAAACCTGTTCTTTACGCCTGTAATGTTTCAGACACGGACTTTGCCGCCGGTGGAAATGACTGGGTACGCGCAGTAGAAAAACGTGCCGCTGAAGAAAATAATAAAACTATTCTGATTTGTTCCGCTATGGAAGCCGATATCGCACAATTGCCGCCTGAAGAACGCGTTGAATTTTTATCAAGTATCGGTGCTACCGAACCGGGATTAAACCGCCTCATCCGCGAAGCCTACTCTCTTTTAGGCTTAGCGACGTATTTTACCGCGGGCGTAAAAGAAGTCCGCGCGTGGACTATTAAAAACGGTATGAGAGCCCCGCAGGCAGCAGGAGTTATTCATACCGATTTTGAAAAAGGATTTATCAGAGCCGAAACTTATCATTGTGAAGACTTATTTGCCTTAAAATCCGAGGCCGCTGTTAAAGAAGCCGGTAAATACAGATCCGAAGGCAAAGAGTACGTTGTTAAAGACGGTGATATTTTATTTTTCCGGTTTAACGTTTAATTTTGCGCTGAATAAAAATTCTAATTTATTTAGGGGGATTTACATTAGTAGATAACAACAAATGTATATCGCCGATTTCAGTAATACATTTTATCATAATAAAAGATTGATTGCTCATAGGACTGATCTCAACCCTATCCCCGGAAATTACACTCGGTATGACCTGTTTAATACCGAAACCTAATTCATTCAGTTTGGTTTTTGTCTGACCAATAATGACATTTAAAAGCTCCCCTGCACCATCTCTTATCTCATCGTCAATTTCTGTTATTTCAGTTCCTAAAAATTTAGACATGGTTTTTTTATAAACATCCAAAGTAAAACCTATTACTAAATTACCGGTAAAATGGGTGGAGATAATCCCCGCCAATGCCCCGATTTGAATAAGAGGAACTTTTTTTGAATCCGTTAAAATCTGCACTTCATGTTTAATATTGTCCAACTCAAGCAAAACTTTTATCGCTGTAATAGTTGACTCCAATAAGCAGTTTAAGAAGATTCTGGTATTTTCTTTAGTATCAATCCCGTGAATTTTGTAAAATTCTTCTGTTGATGGCGCAAAATGAACCATTCTTTCAATACCGTTTTTAATAATTAAGTTGCAGATTTTTGTATCTGCAATGATGGAGAATTTCATGCCGAGTTGTTCGACATGGGCAGAAATACGGCAAAGCGCTGAAAAAAAAGTCGGTGGAGCAACTTGCACGTTCGGCAATTGTAAAACGAACCATTTATGATTTTTAAACTCTGCTACATCAATTTCTTTAATTTTATTGAACAAATCTTTTACATTGTCCTGCTTTAACTGAGCTTCAAAATTTGTTGGATAAAATATACAATTATTCTGTTTAGTAATTTCAGATGCCATTTTTATTCCTTAGAAAAATTTTCACTGTTAATTATCGGCAAACTAGCGGGTGAACTTAATATGACTTTGGTCCAGTTAAAATACTAGTTGTCGATAGAGGGCCATTCTTCCTTAAGAATAATCGGTTCTTGGATTTGAAATGGTATTTTTTCAACGATCCATCTTGTGGTCTTGCTATCCAATTTGTCTTCATAGAGCTTCTGGTAGGTTAAAATGTAACTGAGCACCCGCTTGACGTAGGTTCGCGTTTCACTGAAAGGAATATGTTCAATAAATACATCATACTCCATATTAGTATTATCTCTCTGTTTAAAATTTCGCAGCCAGAGCTTTACTCTGTGCGGTCCACCATTATAGGCTGCCGCCACCAGCGGAAACTGTCCGCCCAATTCATCAGATAATTTTCTTAAATACATGGCGCCGTACTTAATCGCAACTTCGGGTTCAAAAAGTTTTCCGACCTTATGCTCCTCTTTCAGAAGCACGGCCACTTTTTTTGAGGTGTAGGGCATAAATTGCATCAGACCCACAGCCCCCACCGGAGAAATAGCATCCGCTTTGTACTGAGTTTCGGCTTTCATAATAGACCAAACCAAATAGGGATGAATTTTTCGTTTCTTGGCTTCTTTTTCAACAGCCGACTCGTAAGCTTTAGGAAAAAGCGAATTCCAGATCAATGGTTCTTCTTTCAAATTCAAGTTTTTACCGACAGGTGAGATAATATTGTTGGCGAGTGAAAGCGCCCGATTATAATATTTTTTGGCGCTATAGTACTCGATCAACGGCTCAACCGAAGCTTTTGTTTTCAATGTTTTTTCAACCTCAAATAAATGCCACTTGGCCAGGTCGCGGTAGCCCCATTTAATAAGATCATCCGCCCACGACATTTCTATTTTTAATTCAGCCGACGTGGGTGTTTCGATGCCCTTTATTTCCTGAGCATCCGCCAGAACCGATTCATCCGGGTTGATAATCTGAACATTGCCCTCATCGGTTGCACCTAAATCTTCAAAATAAGATTCATACTCTTCAAGTAGAACATTCGGACTGCTAGATAAATCTGGCAATGCAAAGGAGCCACGGCCTGATTTAATAATCTGAAGCTGGTTTTTGATTAAATCGGAAGCCGCGTAATTTCTATAGGCATCGAATCGCAGCCACGCCAGATAATTATAATAACTGAAAGACTTTCCATGCAACACCGGCAAAGCCAGTTGCCTGAAGTAAGAAACAGCCAGTGTGCGATTATCCAGATTCCATTCCGCCTGAGCCAGCCAGTAAAGATTTCGGGCCTTATCATTGGCCCACTTTTTATTATTGGTCAACGCCACCTGAGCTTTTTCAAAATCTCTGGCCAGGTAGTGGCACCAGGCACTCAGCCAGGTTAAATCATCGTATTCTTTGGATTTAAATTTTCTTTTGTGGGACGGATGAGACTGAATCAACTTTAAAAAAATTTCATTTGCCTCGATGTAACGCTTCGTCTGATAAAAAAGAAAAGCTTTCGAAAAAAGCAATTCGTTTTTTCTTCCTGATGAGTTTGCACCTTTGATAATGCGATTTATAATTTCCTCTGCTTTTCCAAGCTCCCCTGCCCGCTGCGAAATGTAAAACAAATTACTATAGTAATCGTCCACAGTTCTGATATCGGCTTCAAACGGAATTGAAATGGCGAAGGCCGAGGTGGGATCACCCACATTTGAGAAGTAAACGGCCTGCAGGTAGGCTTTTTCCCAAGGTGCCAGCTTTCTGTTAATAACGAATTCATCAATTTCAGCTTGGGCTTTTTTTTCTTCACCGGAAAAAAT
>JAYTFA010000075.1:0-2758 GCA_043734765.1 Pseudobdellovibrio sp.
AAACCTTTTATTAAAACAAATTAGAAGACACAATTGGCTGGAGTATAATTGGGGGGTGTTAAAAATAAGCTCTATTTTAATTTTTATGATTTATGGAAGCGGCGTTTACGCATTAGATTATGATGATGAGCTGGTTGATACGCTGAAAATAGAAGCAAATCACAATATCCAAAGATTAAAAAGTTTTAGAAAAGACGACGCAAATAACAGAATCTTTGAAAACGAACGCGAAAAAGGTTTAGGCGAATTTTTTGAAGATCAGGAAAAGTGGGATTTAATCCGCGAACGTGGACTTTTGGAATACCGCAAACAAAAACACAGCGGAACTCAGAGCAGCGGTGATTACAAACAGGATTTAAAAGAAAAAGCCGAGCTTAGAAACAAGTACGAACAGAGTCGCCAAACTCACGTTAAAACCCGCGATAAAATCAGGGGATTACAGCCCCAGACCATCGCGGAATTAGAGGCTGAAGAACTACAGCTTTATTTAAAGCGTCCACGTTATCAAGTGAGAAACCGACGTAAAAACAAGTGGGTGGCCTCAACCACCACAGCGAAGCCCGGATCGGGCTCAGCAGCTCCGGGATTTCAAAGCAATCTTCCGCCTGTGGTTAATGAATTTCCACCGGCTCCGGATTTTCCACCGGCTCCGGCCCCGTATGAAGGTTTCGAGGAAATACCACCTCCGCCGATTTATGACAGTAATCTCAACAACAGTGTGCCGTATGATCCGGCATTTGGTGGAGAAATGGCAATTCCACCTCCGCCTCCACCACCGCCGGATTATGATTTCTAAGTTATTTTTTCAGCAAATCATCTGCTGATAAACCGGTGAGTTGATTTATTCTCTTAAAAGAATAAAAGAGCAGCGCTCCTAAAAATATCATCGAAGGAACTAAAATAACACCTAGCGAATAGAGAGTCATCTGACTGAGTTGTTCGTTCAGCAGTTGTTGTTTCTGTTCAACACTGAGTGATTCGCTCAAAGGCGTGAAAATATGCAGCGCTAAGGTAAAATTTAAAAATGCACTCAACAAAAAAGAAATAGAAAGCCACTGGGTCAGATGCTTCATCAAAAGATGAAAATCCTGTTTTTTGCTTTCACTGTTAAGTTGCGCTTCCACTTTATCAACATCGAAGGTTGTGGGATTCAGAAACAAACTCTGAAAAAACGGATTTTTTGTAAAACTTGATCCTAACACAAAACAACCGATTAAAAGAGGAAAGGCCGCTTCTTTAAATGCGAACCAGATTCCTCCGAGCGTAAGCAAAGTGAGCACGCCGGAAAAAAGCACATTCATCAGTCCGAGCAAGGAAACAAAATCAACTTTTCTGGATTTAATCAGGGATTTTAATGTAAAAAACAACGGAAAGCTCAGCGCAATGATCACTGAAAGTTTGGCATCGAGACCGTATTTATGACCTTTGTTCAGAATCAGAACCGGAATTAAAATATTAAATAAAATGTGAGTAAAACTATTTTGTTGTTTTTGCATGCACTAAGCCTAGTCTAATAAGTCCGTTTTCTGAAGTTAAATCGGATACAATCCTGGATAAAAGAAGTGAGATTAATCTTATTTTTTTTACCCGGCATCCGGCTTACACTTTTTCCGATTTCAAAGAGTAAGGCCCATTGTTCAAAGAGAGAGGCATAGGCCTCGCTCAAACTAGTCTTTGCATCCCAGATATGAGTGGCTTCAGAGCCGGCACCATCAACGGAGAGAATCTCAAAATTCCGGCCTTGTTTCAGAGATTCCGCATCACGATAACGAATTTCGAAACGACCGAAATAGAAATCCGGAATCTGCCTGGAAATTCGATCCAGTTCAAGAGTCAGTTTATCGGTCATCAGCTCCACCCCATTACGGTAGATTGCACCTTGTGCGTGATTGCCCCACCCATAAAGAACGACAATCTCCTGATCGTGCGGAACAGAGTCGAGTTGTTTTTTCAGTTTCGCAAAGTAGATGGGAGCAATTATTCTGGCCCGTTTATCCTTTAAAATAAGATCGCCGAGTTTTGTCTTTCCGTCGCCGGTTACAAATGGAAATGATTTATCTGTAACTGAAAAAATACGACCGACCTGCTCGGAGGGTCTCCGCACATAAAAAATTCCGGCTTCAAACGGCAGTTGGCTGAGTTCCTGAACAACGCTATCAAAATGACTCAAAAGAAGGTATTCACTCAGATCAAAATCATTGTTCAGAACCCGTACGCCGAAGCGACGTTGCCCTACGACAGGCTTTACAATAAACGGGTAAGAAATACTCTGCCGGAGGATGAGGCTTCTAGTTTCTAAAAAACCGGCATCTCTGTGGATTTTAATCGCCTTCAGAGTTGAAGAATCGGCTGAATTTAAAAGGCGCAGAAAGTCCCATTTGGATTCTCCGATAAGTCCGCCGTGCAAACGATGGGGCCTCGCATAGAAAGGCATAAATGGACTTCTATTTTTCACTGATAAATAAATGTAGTACGGGATGAGCGGGAGGTAAAATAAACTTCCCGGCCAAAATTCAAAGTGGGCCCATTTTCTCCAGGAATGAAAAAATGCCTTTCTTGGCCAGGTGTCCGTAAGTTTCGGCACAACAGACTTTACAATCTCGAGAAAAACCAGAAAACTGAGCAGAGCAAGAACCCAGTGATCCTTAAAAATATGATTAAGGGTTTCGCCGCCATACAGGGCCGTGAGAACCCAGAGGTAGCAGCTGATTATGGTGACAACAACAAATTTTATAAAAGAATAATGCAAAAATCCGGC
>JAYTFA010000076.1:0-7474 GCA_043734765.1 Pseudobdellovibrio sp.
TTTTACTCGTAAATTTCGCTGAGAATGTCGGCGTACTTGGCTTCCAGGAACTTTCGTTTGACCTTTAAAGATTGGGTTAAACTGCCGTTTTCAACAGTCCACGAGTCTGAAATGATCTCGAACTTTTTAATGGTTTCGAAGCTGGCTAATTTTGAATTCAGGCTTTGAATGTGCTTTTGGATCCGCACCTTGAGAACGGGGTGCTGATACAGGCTCGCCACCGCGTCGTATTGGATGTTTTGGGATTGAGCCCATTGTTTGAGTTGGGGCTCATCAAACGTAATCAGAGCACAGATAAAATTTCGTTGATCTCCGTGAATCAGAACCTGGGAAATCAGCGGATCCTGCTTCAGCAAACCTTCAAGTTTTTGCGGAGCTACGTACTTTCCGCCTGCGGTTTTGATCAGATCTTTTTTGCGATCCGTAATTTTGAGAAAACCTTGTTCAGTTAACATTCCGATATCGCCGGTTGCAAAGTAGTGGTCTTTAATATTCTTTTTAGTTTCTTCCGGATTTTTATAATATTCAGCAAGACATTTTTTACTGTTAACCAGAATTTCGCCGTCGGCTGCAAATTTAATTTTTACATCACCGATAGGGCGGCCCACGGTGCCGATCTGATGGTTGGCTAAACTGTTAACCGTAATGGCGGCGCAGGTTTCGGTTAACCCATAGCCTTCTAAAATCTGTAAACCGCAGCACTGAAAAAACTCAACGAGTTCTTCACTGATCGGAGCCCCGCCGCTCACGGCAAATTTAAGATTGCCGCCGAAGGCTTCCTGAATAGGGGAAAATGCAATTTTACTCAGAGCCTCGTATTTAAGAAGTAATCCCCAGGGAATAGTTTCCCGGGTTATACGGTATCTCTGAACTTCGCGGGCGGCTTCCAGCGCCTTTGAGAAAATTTTCTGTTTATATTTTTTTGTTTCAACCTGCGCCATGATTCCTGAATAAACTTTTTCAAATATCCGGGGTACAGCAATTAAAAAATCAGGTTTAACTTCTTTAAGATTGTTTTTTATTTTTTCGATGGATTCGGCATAGGCCAGGGCGTGGCCGTTCCAGCAGCTACCCCAATGCTCCACTCGTCCGAGAACGTGGGCAAACGGCAAAAAAGTGAGAGATTTGTAAGTGGGTTTAACACCGAACAATTCATAACTTTCCGTCACTTCTGAAACTATGGCTTCATGTAGAAGTACAACACCTTTAGGCTTTCCGGTTGTGCCGGAGGTGTAAACTATAGTTGCAATAGATTTTAAATCAACTTTTTTACAGAGAGCAAAAAACTTTTTCTTTAAGTCTGATTTGATCTCAAGATTAAAATCGATATCGGCAATTGAAACGATTTTTACATCTTTTTCCAGAGCCGACTTAATCCGACCTACCTGCAGAGCATGGTTTTCATTTTCAATTATTAATACTGTTATATCGGAGTGATTGACGATGTAAGAGAGGTCTTCGTCGCTTAAGTTGGGGTACATCGGTACAACAACATTGCCCGAGCCTAGCAAGGCCAGATCCAATGCCGACCATTCCCATCTTGTTGAGCACATGATGCCCACATGATCGTTTTTGCCGATTCCTATAGATTTAAAAAGTGAATAAGCTGAAATAACTTTATTTATATATTCAGACCATGAGATCGGGTGCCACTCACCCTTGACTTTATATTCAACGGCCAAGAGCGGGCCCCGTAGTTCAGCTTCTATTATCCATTTTCCTATTGTCATTTTTTACGACGTTGATCGCGACCTAATGTGAGCTGTACATCCATGGCTTCGCCGGGTTTTACAGTTACTCTCACTTCATCGGTCAGTTTGGTGATAGGATTATAAGCCGTAATGATAGTTTCTTTTTGCGCCACGATCGGATATTTTATTACAGGAGGTTTCTCCAGCAATTCTTTTCCGTTAATTGAAATTTTCGTAAATGAATTTCCATCCGCAACATTAATATTCAGATAGGCGGTTGAAAGGCTGGTCTGCATAGTTGCACTCACCTGAGATGTTTCATTGAAAGCCCGGTTTACTTTGTATTCCAGATAGCCGTCTTTTCTGATTACAATTTCGGTTTCTTTATTAGCAACAAGGCTGATAACGGCCGGGGTTTTATTGCCAGTGTCGCGACCATTTACAAAAATCTGGGCATTATCAGGATTACTGTTAACGGAAACTTTAACTTCCGCCGTTGAGGCCGAATTAATAATTCCATTATTGGCTTTGGATTCTTTTGTTACACGCGGTGTATTTTTGGCCGGAGTATTCAGAACATTTTTATATCCCCACCAGCCACCGAAGGCCAGAGCAAGGGCGATAACCCCTTTGAAGACTATTTCAGACGTGGGACCGGAATCGGGTTTTGTTCCATAAGAAACCTGCGAAATTTGCGTTACCCGTGTCTGATTATTGGTAATGGAAGTGCTGGAACTCAGTGAGGATTTGTTATACAGCGGATTAGGTATAGTTTTTAATGCTGGATTCGGCGTCGACATCCGCAAATCATCTAATTTAATTTTGACATTAGGTTCGGAGTTAAATCCATTCGGCATCACGGGTGGTTCATTTTCCGTCGAAGATTTGTCCGGTGTAGGCGGCATACCGGCAACACTGACTTTCGGAGGACCGCTCGTAACAGTAGCAAGATCCGTAAGATTGGCTTTAGAATAGCCAACGAGTTTATCACGACCGTCCTGATAGGCCGTTTTAAAGCACTCCTTCACAAACTGACTGAAATCCTGGGGTGAAAATTCCGGGTACTGAGTATTTAAAAAACGATTTAAATCTCGGTGAAAATTAGCCGCCGTTTGATAACGGACATTGCGATCTTTCGCCAGAGATTTCATTACAATCCGCTCTAATTCCTGCGGAACTGTCGGATTAATTTTTCGTATTGGAGGCACCTGACAGTCGCGGACTTTTCTGAGAATGGCCGCTTCATTACTGCCTGTGAATAAACGATCATTGGCTAAAAGTTCCCAGAGAACGATTCCCAGTGCAAATACGTCAGTTCGGGGATCAATGGGTTGTCCTTCGGCCTGTTCCGGACTCATATAACTGAATTTTCCTTTAAGCGTTCCGGCCTTTGTGCCCTCGGCATCCGTTTCGGCTTTTGCAATTCCGAAATCGATAACCTTAACTTCGCCTTCAAAAGAAACCATAATATTTTGCGGGCTCATATCGCGGTGGGTGATATTTAAAGGCCGACCTGAAGTTGAATCCGTACAACGGTGAGCATGGTCAAGACCTGCAGCCGTTTCTTTTATTAAAAACAGGGCCTGATCTATCGAAAAACTTTTATTTGTTTTTTTAAGTTCGTTGATGATCTGACGCAGGTTGCGTCCTTCAACATAATCCATTACTAGGAAGAACTGGCTTGCTTCAATACCGAAATCATAAATTGAAACCACATTGCTGTGATTTAAATTAATTGCAACTTTCGCTTCTTCTTTAAACATAGCAACAAAATCTTCATTAGTGGAATATTGGGGCAGAATTCTTTTAATAGCGAAAAATTTATTCAGGCCATTAGCTGCACGGGAGCGCGCTAGGTAAATCTCGGCCATTCCGCCGGCGGCAACTTTTTCAAGTAATAGATATTTTCCGAACTGTTCGTAGCTTTGTGACATTGCTTACAACACTCCTACTTGCAAATTATCGGCTTTTCGCAGAAGATTCTTGAAGGAGATTCGCATGAAATGGACTGGACTTACCGGAGGTATAGCCACAGGAAAATCGACGGCAAAAAAGCTGATCGAAGGTCTGGGTATTCCGGTTGTTGATGCGGACCAGATCTCGCACAGGCTTTCTGAACCAGGACAAGCCGGCTACACGCAGATCGTGTCTCATTTCGGTAATAAAATATTAAATGATAACTTATCAATTGATCGAAAAAAATTAGGACATATAGTTTTTACCGACACAAGACTTAAGTCACAACTGGAACAAATACTCCATCCTTTAATTAAAGCCGAAGTGTTGTTACAGAAAAACCAACATCAGAAAAACGGAGCCACAATCTGTTTTTATGATGTGCCCCTGCTTTTCGAAAAAAATTTATGGGATGATTTTGATAGCACGGTGCTGATCTGGGTTAACAACCAGACTCAGCTGGAGCGGCTGATGATACGCAGTGGTTTTACCCTCGAAGAGGCATTTCTCAGAATTAAAAACCAGGTTCCTATGATTGATAAAGTTAAAATGGCTAAACATTGTGTGGACAACTCCGGGGATATTGAAGACCTCCAAAAACAAATCAAGAAACTAATAAAGTCTTTGGTTTAAACAAACATTTAGATAAGTGATAGATGAAGTGAATCAGATTTTTTGGGTAAAATGGCCTCGGGTCCTCCTCAGGATTTCAGTTTACATTGTAAACTGAAATCCTGAGGAGCTTAAATATCGTAACAGTCGGGCTCTTGAAGAGCCGCGAGATCCGTACATCGACTCTACCAAGGGCCCGGTGTCTCAACTTGACTCAAGTTAATTAATCAAAAAACCGATAAGTGTTGTATGAAAAGATGGATCTTTACATGCATAGCCCTGATGGCGTTCAACGCTAACGCCAACAATGAGTGGATTGAATTATATAATAATACACGTTCTCTTGGCATGGGTGGCGCATCTGTCGCGGTGACGAGTGATGACACCTCTTTATATAGAAATCCGGCCAACCTTGGAAGTGTGCGCGATGTTTACGGTACAATTTTAGATCCGGAAGTTGAAGGTACGTCAAACTTAACCGCTACCCAAATTGATATAAAATCCGTCATGGGTACCTTAGGTATAAAAAACGACACCTATTATAGAGCCAAACAACAGCTGTCTCCCGTGCTGGTTCGACGAAATGTGGGTTTTGGTTTTATTTATAAAAATGAAATCAGCGCAGAAATTACTTCGGCGGCCCCAACCGTGATGGACACAAAGTACATCAATGATATCGGTGCAATTTTGGGGGCTAATTTAAGATTATTTGACGGGCGTGTAAAAATCGGCGCAAGTGCAAAATTCATCAATAGAATTGAAGTGCAGAATTCGGCATTACCAGTGGCGGGCCCCACAGATCTTCAGACGATAGGTTCTGAAGGGACGGCTATTGCCTTTGATGCCGGATTATTGATGCAGGCGCCATGGACTTATATTCCCACTCTGGGAGTGGTTGTACGGGATGTCGGGGATTCAGCATTTGATAAAAAAGACGGTTTCAGAATGAAAACGGCCACGCGTCCGGCCACGGTTAAGCAAAGTATTGATGCGGCCATAGCTATTTTTCCGATTCATTCAAATCAGTTCAGAAGTGTGTGGACTTTAGAATACAGTGATTTAACCAACTCTCGAAATGACACGGACAGTGCGAAAAGAATGCATTTGGGGATTGAATTCAACACCCGCGACATTTTCTTTTTAAGACTGGGTTATAATCAAAGGTACATGACGGGTGGCTTAGAGATCGCTTCTGAAAATGTCGTATGGCAATTAAGCACTTACGGTGAGGAAATCGGTACAGCTGCAGCGCCACGGGAAGACAGACGATTAAGTACTAAATTTTCGTTGAGGTTTTAATGAGATTTTTTGCAGTTACATGTTTACTAACGAATTTGTTATTTGGCTGTAGCAATAACATTCTAAGTGAATTGGGTTCTAAAAATTCAGATGATGCGCTTATATTCGATGCCAAAACTGCTGTTAATGCCCAGCTCTATGATAGTGCTATTAATATTATTACGCTAAAAGTAAGCGTTTCTGGACAGTTAAAAGTTCAGGCTCGTGAAGTTTTAGCAAGCGCATATGCCGGCAAATGTGGATTAAATTTTATCAATTACACAAGCGGGCTAGCAACGGCCACAACGGGAAGTGCATTTCGACTGGCCTCGGCCCCCTTCGTAGGAATTCCAGTTTTACCGGCCTCCTGTTTGGCCTCGTTACTAACCCTCGATTTAATCGGGCCCAATGCTCAGCGAACCCTAAATCAAAACGCATTTGCTTCCGTGGTCGGCATGGTTTTAATGGGATCGGCAACCAGATTCTATACGGATAATATTCCAGTCAACGGTGATGGCGTTCAAGATGCAGTGAATATATCCTGTGGTCTCACCAACGCACAAATTGATAATGTTATTTTAGGATATGCTTATATGGCGCAAAACTTCAGTGCGCTCTCGGGTCAAATCGGAGCTTCATCTTCAACCACAATTTCTGGTTCAATTACGACCTGTACTGCAATTGCGGGGTCTTCCTGTTCAAATACGGATCCCACTCAAATCACAACTCAAATGCGGGACACCATGCGAAAATTGTTAAATACAGTACAGTACGGTATCGGAACCCGAGATGGCTCGACCGCATTATTGATTCAGGCGGCTTGCCCGTGAAGTTAATGTTGTTAATTCTTATTTTAACCTTACAAAGCTTAGGTGCAGAACTTTACCAGCCAGGTTTGCAGTCCCGCTGTTTTGCAATGGGAGGAACCTGTGTTTCCCACATACGCGGTGCTTCTGCATTGTATTTTAATCCTGCGGCATTAGCTCGTATTGAAGGTTTTGATTTTATTTTAGCACAGACACAAGCCGGAGTTTCTAAAGACGCTTTAAATCTCAGCTCTAAATTTCAAGGAAGCACTTTTGCTTCGTCAGATTTAACCAATGTTTACGGAAAAACTTTAACAGCCGATGTGACCGCTCGTTCAGGTTTTGTGATGCCTAATTTTGGATTTGGTGTTTTTAGCAACAGTTATACTAATATGCAGTTTAATGATCCAACCTTTCCCACTTTCAATATGAACTTTATCAGCGATTATGGTTACATTATCGGGGGTGCATTCAGTCTGGGCCCCGACACCTCATTTGGTATTACAGGTCGGCACATTAAACGCTGGGGTGGACAAAAAGATATCAGTGCAGGAACCCTTATAGGATCAAGTTCGAGCACTCTGGCCAGCAGCAATTTTCAGGATTATGGAGTTGGTCATGCTCTTGATATTGCATTTATGACAACGCTCAACCATCCACTTAAACCAACTTTAACTCTGGTGTGGCAAGATTTAGGAGTAACTACATATAATCTTACATCAGGTGCAACAGCGCCACCCAGTCAATATGATAATTTAATTTTTGGCGCGTCCATGCAACAAGACGTGGGAATTATGGGTTTTACACATGCGTTTGAATATAAATTTATCAGGACTACGGGGTATGATCTCAGCAAAAAATTGCATCTGGGCACAGAGGCCTCAATAGGCCCGCTCGACTTGCGCGCAGGAATCAGTCAGGGATATCTGAGTTATGGATTTGGTTTAGATTTATGGATATTTCAAATTGATGCTGCGGCTTACGCCGTTGAGTTAGGCACCTATGCGGGACAGTCTAAAAACGACCGCTATAATGTAAGCATAACTATTAATCTGGATTTTGACCAAAGCTTCAAATTAAAAGACCCTGGCGGCAAAAAAAGAAGACTTAAACAGAGAAGATAGATATAAT
>JAYTFA010000077.1:0-5842 GCA_043734765.1 Pseudobdellovibrio sp.
ATTCGCAACTTATTAAAATTAGATAAAATATATGTTTCCGATATCATGACACCCCGATCTGTTTTTACGGCCCTGGATGCTTCGTTGTCTGTTGATGAAATCGCACGGAAATTTAAGCCTATACGCTTCTCGCGCCTACCGGTTTATGAAGGTTCTTTAGACCACATTATTGGAATGACTCATCGATATAAAATTTTAGAAGCACTTTCACAGGATCAGCACACTAAATTAATTCGCGATCTTATTTTGCCGATCAACAATGTTTCTGAACGTATGACGGTTTCACAAGCTTTGGATTTTTTCATCAAAGCTAAAGATCATCTGGCTTTGGTTACCGATGAATACGGAGTTGTTACCGGATTAGTCACTCTGGAAGACACGGTAGAAACCCTTCTTGGCGTTGAGATTGTGGATGAATTTGATAATATTGAAGACATGCGAAAGTATGCCTTGGAGCAGTGGCAACAACGTAAAAGTAACATACGTCGCTTTTAAACACCGATCTATTTTGTTTGCTCCGTAGGTAATTTATTAGGCAGGTCCGGTGTTTTTGAACTGATCTGGGCCGGAATTCGATTCGACTCCATAGTTTGAGGAGCAAAAAGCACCACTTTGAATAACAAAACTGTAACCAGGGTCAATAGCCCTAAGATCGCGAAAAGACGAATAGTTTGGTATTCTTTGGGTCTCTTAATTTCCATATTCCGTAATTATCCTTTGCCGAAATAAATAAAAAGCATAAAATAGGCCAATCAATTTAGTGTCATTTTAGGAGCCATCATGACTCACCAGGAATTAGCGCAAAGTATTTACAAAATCAGTCACCTGAACGGCGACTTTCTACTTCGCAGCGGCCAGAGATCCACCGAGTATTTCGATAAATATCGCTTTGAATCACAACCCGCTATTTTAAAAGAAGTTGCCGAACAAATGAGAAAACTGATTCCGGCAGGCACAGAAATTTTAGCCGCTTTAGAAATGGGAGGAATACCCGTCGGAACTGCACTTTCACTGGCTTCCAGAATCCCCTGTGCGTTTATCCGAAAAGAAGCAAAGTCTTACGGAACCTGTAAGTTCGCAGAAGGCCTGGAAATTAAAAATAAAAAAGTCTGCATTATCGAAGATGTTATCACTTCAGGTGGTCAGGTTTTATTAAGTGTGGAAGATTTAAGAAAATTAGGGGCGCAGATCGAAAATGTTCTCTGTGTTATTCACCGCGGAGGAGAAACTGCCGAACTTAAACTGAAACAGGCCGGACTCAAACTGAGTCCGTTATTTGTCAGAGCGGATTTTCCGAACTAGCGTGTTTGTCTAACTCTTTCAAAACCTCACCAACCAGATACAATGAACCGGTCACTAAAACCAAATCATCGACTTGGGCTTGTGACGAAATACCATTTAATAATGCGATAACATCGGCATTTTTTTCGACAGCGATTTTTGTGTAGTGTTCAGGATACGCATTGATTTTTAGGCCTTTAAACGGAGTTTCCGTCAGGTAGAGTATTACATTGTTAAGCTTATAAAAACTTTTCAGCATTTGATCCGCGTCTTTATCCACACCTATGCCAACAATCAGATGCAAAGTTTTCCATTTAAAGTCTTTTAGTATTTCGAGTAAACTTTCCACACCTTGCAGATTATGATCGCCGGATAAATACAATGGACATTTTAAGTCCGGCCACTCCGTTTTTTGCATTCGACCCGCCCAGGAGATTTTATTCAGGCCCTTATAATAGATGTCCGAATCAAACCCCAGAACCTGAAAAAGAGATATGGCGGTCATGATATTCTCTGCGGCTCTTGCACCCATTAAATTAATCTCAAATGTAACGTTGTTGTATTTAAGAAAATACCGAGGTGCGGGTGAATTATTTTTAATTGTTAATTCATACTTTTCGGCTTCCACCCAGTTTGAGTTGGTTTCTTTCTGTTTTGATTTCTTCAATTCAAGAACTTCTTCAGGAAGCGCATGATGAACCACAATGTTTTTGTTCGATACGATGCCAAACTTATTTTTTGCGATCTCAAGCAGATTAACGCCGAGGATATTTGTGTGATCCACGCCCAGCTTGGTGATGCCGCAATATTTATGGGGAAAGGCGTTGGTCGCATCGTAAGTTCCGCCAAGGCCCACTTCCAGAATAACAAAGTCCAGATCGCTGTTCCATTTGCTGCTGAAAAAATAATGCCCCGCCATAAGTGTCAATGCTTCAAAGTGCGTCAACTGACACTTTTCTATTAGCGGTAAACAATCGTTAAAAAGCTCTACAAAATCTTTTTGCGAAAGCTGTTGGCCGTTGATCCGGATTCGCTCAGTGGTGGAAATTAAATGCGGAGAACTATAAAAACCAACTTTCTGGCGGGCTTCAATCAAGAGCCTCTCCAGTGCCGCACAAGTTGTACCTTTTCCGTTGGTCCCCGACACCACAATAACTTTGTTGGGATCAATTTTTTTATACCAATCTGTAAGATCCAAAGCGGCTTTTATTTTTTGCAGTCCCGGCATGGATTTCGGCATAATCTGCAGATTCTCTAAATAAGCAACGGCTTCATTGTAATGAACTATCATTTTAAAGCCATAACCTGAGTCTGAATATTGTGAACTCTTAAATATTGCACATAAGCGAGATTTAGATCTATCGTTACTAAGGCCGTTTCAAGATCGCGTTCTGCCGCAGGTCGATCAGAAATCAAACTCAGAAATGATTTTCTAGAATGGCCGATCATAACCGGATTTTTAACATCCGATAGTTCATTTAAATGACGAAGTATATACAAACTCTGAAGTTTGTTTTTTCCGAAACCTATTCCCGGATCAAAAATAAGCCTGTCTGGATAAATGCCCGATTTTATCAGGTCGCAGAGTCGCTCGTTCCACCAGATGTCCAGTTGCCGACAGGGATTCACTTCGGTGTCTAAAATTAAATCCCCGCGTGGCGGAACGCTCAGCGAGTGCATAACAAATGCCGACAGCTCTGATTGAATCAAAAGCTTTCGCATTTCAGGTTTTGCAAAGCCCGTTACGTCGTTCAAATAGGTTATATTATGGGTTTCTAAAACCCGTGCCGCTACACCGGCGTTTCGACAATCCAGAGATATCGGCACTGTCGTCTTAATTTCACTAAGGGCCCAGTGTAATTTTTTATATTCTTCATCTTCGGTCGGGGCGATGGCACCCGGCCTGGTGGACTCGGCTCCTATATCAACAATGTCGGCACCTTGCTCGACAAGTTGATTAAACTGCATCTGCAAACTGTCCGCATTTAAAAAACGACCGCCATCCGAAAACGAATCCTCGGTAATATTTAAAATTCCGACCATTTTAGGCCAAAAATACTTATGACTCTTCATCGTGTTAAACGGTTTTTCTTCACACCACAAAGCTGTCCAGTCCGGCAAGTCGGAAGCCCAGCCATCCCATACCTCTAAAAGAGGTAACAGTGCAAAAGGCCGCTCAAATAAACTTTTGTGAGGAATGTTAATTTTCTCCGACCGATAATTTTCCCGGTTCCAGTAAAGTATATCTATATCTATAAGTCTCGGGGCCCATCTTTCGGATTCCCGACGGCCTATTTTATTTTCGATACTTTTAATTTCTTGTAAGATGTCTTCGGGCCCGAGTGATTCCGGAACTTCGCAAAGAACCACGGCATTTAAAAATTTTCTATTCCAGTCGTTACTGGCATTTTCAGGCAGTAATGCATCCGATTCATAAATTGATGAAACTGTAAGGACTTTAAAGCTCTTCTTTAATTCAGCGAGCGCATGCCTTAGATTTTCCAGAGGAGAATTTAAGTTTGAACCTAATCCTAAGGCTACAGTTTTGCTTCGCACGAAAAAACCACGCCATTTCTCAAATTTTCAACTGGCACTCTAATTTTTTTTACGGAAAGTTTAATCTCGGCCTTGATATTTTTTGATTTTAAATACTCTACAACTCCTGAAAAGGCCTGATGATTCAAATGCTCAATAAGACTGAAAGCCTTTTCCGTTGAAATCATTTTAAGAATACTGGTGATTTTAACGTAATCTACAGCATCCTCCAGCTTGTCTGTTACGCAACCCAATACTGGATCTTCAAAATTAATTTCTAAGCTGTAATGCACCGGCTGAGAGTGTTTTTGTTCTTCTGCATAACAGCCCAGATGAACCCAAACTTCAAAGTCCTGAACAGTCATCTTTTGCTTCATCACTTGTTTCATTACTTAATACCGGCAACGTAAGCTATCCAGCTCAGACAAGACTCGCCTTTTTCAACTGCCAGAAATTTTGCATTGCCATTGCCGTTTTTATCCGTGCCTTCCCAGTAGACCTTTGTGCTTTGAAATCCTACCTCCAGCATCAACTCCCGAATTTCCTGAATGCTCCACATTCTCCAGTCATAAGAAAACACGCTTTCAAATTTTTTACCTTTATATCTGAAGTGAATTTCAAAATAAGCCTCATTGGTAACCGGATCAAAATTTTTCTGATCCCAATAATACGTAAAGTTTTTGTGCTTTGTTCGGTCTTCAATCGCATCCGTACATTGGGTGCCCCCGAAAATATCAAGAACAAATAATCCATTGTAATTCAGTGATTTATACACATTTTCAAAATATCTTTTTAAAACTTCTCTTTTTTTAAAGAAAAAATAAGAAAAATTCAAAGCCACTGCCAAATCAGCTGATGGTAAATCCGAACTCAGCACATCTTTTTTAATTAATGCAATTCTATTCTGCTCATCGTTTTTCAGTTTAGAAATATAATTTAAGCGCCCATAACTCATAGGTTCGGGATCTAAATCAAGTCCGCAGGATTTATTTTCTTTATCTAATTTGACCCACTCGCAAGAAATCGCTCCCGCTCCGCAAAAATCTTCCCGCAATGTTACCGGCTTTTTTCCTTTGCGAATTTGCTTATATATCTTCCGGTAGAATCTGACATCATCGTCTGCGGATTGAACCGCTTGGCTGTAAAATGCATACTTATCAAATGGCAATACCGTATTTCTTGCCATTTAGGGAGCCTCTGCGCATATGGTTCGTATATGTGATTCGATTTCATATTTTTGCGGCACGCTGTTCTCCTCAAGGTTCGGGTGCAAACCGATGCCCGGCAAATTTTTTCCGGCCAGCACACGGGGTGCCGCCATCAAATAATAAAAGAGCTCGGTTGTTACACGATAAGATAAATGTTCACAGAAATTTGTAACTTCGGTGTCTTCGTTTACAAAAAGAACCCGACCCGTTTTTTCCACAGACTCTCTGATCATTTTCCAGTCGTAAGGATAAATAGATCTTAAATCTATGACTTCAACAGAAAAGCCCTCTAGCTTCAGTTGATCCGCAACTTCATTGCATAATAATAAATGTCTGCCGTAACTCACGACCGTTATCTGCTGGCCCAATCTGGTAATTTTACCTTTACCAAAAGGAACCAGATACTCTTCGATTTCAGGCCACTGAGCTTTCCATTTTGAACGGTCCCCGATGGGAGCATCAATTTTATTTTTTAATTCACGCTCATCAGCCGGTTCACCGGGAATTAATTCTTCGCCACGAACCCGCATCAGGGCTTTCGGTTTTAAAAATAAACAGGGATTAGGATCTTTAATACAAGAAAGCAATAACCCGTAGGCATCAAGAGGATTTGAAGGCATCACAACTTTCCATCCGGCCAACCGGGAGGCCCACGCGTCAAATGAGTGAGAGTGGTACACGCTTCCATGGATTCCCGCGCCTACCGGAGTCATCACCGTCATTGGTAAATTATATTGTCCATTCGTACACCATAAAGTGTTACCGGCTATTTTTAACAAATCGATTGTATTAAAAATGTAATCTGCAAATTGGATCTC
>JAYTFA010000078.1:0-13378 GCA_043734765.1 Pseudobdellovibrio sp.
CTCATGCTGGCCTTGCTGGCTGCCATTCTCGACGTGGTGCCAGTGATCGGCGTGCTCATCTTAGTGTTTGCAGCAGGCCTGCTGGCTCTGTCGGTTTCAGCGGAAACGGCAGTGTGGGTGTGTCTTGCTATTTTTATTTATCAGGGAATCGAAAACAATTTAATTATACCTAAAGTTTATGGCGAAAAAATGCGTCTCTCAAATCTGGCTGTGCTGCTGGCGATTTCTGCAGGAGGATTACTCGCGGGTGTGATCGGAGTTATTCTGGCTTTGCCGGCTGCGGCCGCCTACCCGCCGATTGAACGGATTTGGCTTAAAAAATATTTAGGTGAAGATGTTCTGGAAGAACATCAGAAATTGGGAACATCAGGAGCGAAAAATAAAGTTTAAGCTACCCGAGCTTTCGGGCGTCGATAAGAAGTGGATTTTGGGTTGTCAAAGGCATCGCGCATAAATTGTAATTGGCGCTCGACCAACTGATTGAAAACCTCCATTAAAATATCATGTGGACGATCGGTCAAATCAAAATTCACCTGCGATCCGAGCAAATCAATGCAATGATGGATTGCTTCAATTGTAGAATAACACTCAGCTTTAGGTTGGCGACGTACTCTGAACTGCGAGGGTCCCGGCGGCGTAAAACAGATTTTAGGAACAGCACTCAGATTTAAACTCTGGCGCATCATCTTACGTGCGGTGGCCCAGGTTCCGTCGATAACAAACACCAAAGGAGTTTTTTCAGGTAAAAATAAATTTCCTTTTTTTTCTTCGGAAGCGGAGCTCAAATTCAACGATTTCAACCCCGGATAAAGAATAACTGGCTGATAAGCCGAATCATTTAAAAAGCGATTTACAGGAAGATTCTCCGAAAAATTCTGGCCTACAATGAGTTCTGAGTTTTTCAGACACAAATGCGACATGCGCCCGGTGGCAATTCTTCTTTTCATTTCAATGGGATGAATCAATATAACAAATTTTATTTTTGGATCAAAATTTTTAACGTATTTACAATAGCAACCGAATTCGGGTTGCCGGCAAGCGGCACACTGAATCCGGTACTGTTTACATTCTTTTTCAGTACTTTTTCGGCGTAATTTAAAAGACTGTAAATTCACTAATTATTTGCCCTTGGCTTTTTCTTTTTTCTTTTCCTGCTTTTCTTTTGTAGTTAATTTTGGTTTTCCTTTTCCCTCTTTTTGCTTGTCTGCGCCCTTAGCCATAAAATTCTCCTTTGTGTGTCATTTAGGTGCTTTGATCATATCAGAATGTCTCGTGCGCCTTTACTTAAATCACTTCGCCTGGCCTTCGGTTGAGGTTGCCGCAGGCAAAAAAGCATACTATAACAATTCAATGCCGACAGACCCCACGCAACCACCCGCAACCAAATACATCCGAACGGTTGATGAACGTATCGGCCGTGAGTTGATATCCACATCCCCGGCAGCAGCACTCGGTTTTTTTATGTGCGCTGCCTGGATCACTTCAAATCTACTTCAGACAGTTGTATACGCTGACTGGATTTTTTTTCTCGGAATTGCACTCATGATTCTGGCCGTTATTAGGTTTCTGATCGGATATCTTTTTAAAAAACAATATTTGAGTTTTAATATTGCAATAAAAAACGTTAAAATTAATATCATACTGAACGCAATTATCTGGAGTGCCACTTTTATAGTTGCCATAGCTGAATTCAAATTTCAAAACTCTATTTCTTCAGTTCAGCTCATCGCCTTGATATTAGGATTAACTTTAACGTCCGTTATCACTATAGGGTACAATTACAGGATTGCTCTTGCCTATCAGTGGATTATGACTGTGCCCAGCTGCGTTTATCTTTTATATCTGGCAAAGACTCAAAACAATGGTGCCGCGCTCAGCGCCGGCAGTATTATCATCATCGGGGATATTTATTTGTTTCTGCAAACCCGCAATGTAAATAAACAGATCTCAAAAAGACTGCAGTCAGCACTCGATCTCGAAAACTCCAACATTCGACTCAAAGCTGCCGAAGAAAAACTGAATTCGCTCAATGAGCAATTAGAAACCAAAATAAGCGAACGAACAGCTGAACTGAGGCAAGCTAAACTTTCCGCTGAAAATGCTAATCTTGCTAAAAGCGCTTTTCTGGCGAACATGTCTCACGAGATAAGGACTCCGCTTGGTGCTGTGCTGGGTTTTGCGGATCTTATCGCAAACTTTAATATCACTGACTCTGAAAAACAAAACTATATCGTGGCCATTAAACGTAACGGCGAGCTGCTTTCAACTATCATAAGTGATATTCTTGATCTGTCCAAAATTGAAGTGGATAAACTGTATCCAGAGCTTCAGGACGTATCCATCGCCAGTATCCTCATGGATTCGAAAACCCTGCTCGATCTGAATGCCAATGAGAAAGGTATCAGTCTGAATTTCACAATTGAAGGGCTGCTTCCGACCACTATCAAAACAGATCCGCTGAGGCTTCGCCAGATCCTTATAAATATCATCGGCAACTCCATAAAGTTCACGGATCAAGGATCGATTAACGTGGTTGTTAAGCTGGTTGCCGAAGAAAATAAAAAAACCAAACTGGCCTTTGTCGTAAAAGACACCGGCATAGGCATAAGCAAAGAGCAGTCCGAAAAGCTGTTTCAGACGTTTTCACAGGCCGATAATTCCATCGTCCGTAAGTTCGGGGGCACGGGACTCGGGCTAATATTATCAAGACGAATTGCCGGGTTGCTTGGTGGCGGTGTTGTATTAACAGAGAGCACTCCAGGTCGGGGAAGCACCTTTACAATTACAATTGATCCCGGTCCGATAGATCAATCTCAGCTCCATGAAATTAAAAACGAAGGCCCGAAAAAGGAAGAGGCACATTCTATAAAAGATGTTCGAATTGATGGAATGCAGATTTTAGTTGTGGATGATTCAGTTGATAATCAGTTTCTCATCAGTAAAATTTTAAAATTGGCCGGAGCTGTTACAGATGTGGCAGATAACGGTAAAATGGCTTTAGAGAAAGCCCATGAAAAGAAATATGATTTATTTTTGATGGATCTGCAAATGCCGCTAATGGATGGTTTCGAAGCCACCCTGCGGCTCCGTCAAAAAGGATTTAAAGAACCTATCATCGCTTTAACAGCGCATTCACTCAAAGAAGTACGGCAACGATGTCTTGAAGCTGGCTTTGACGATTTTGTGACAAAACCGATTAACCGTAATCTGCTCCTAGAAACAATCGCGCATTTTAAAAGTGACACTAGGTGATCTTACCCTTTTGAATCCAGAGAACATTCACAGCAATATAAAAACTGATCAGGGCCGCAAAAAAACACCAGACCGATGTTGAGGCCTCTTTATTCACATATTGAGTTATGATCATGCTGCCGACAACGAGATATCCTGCATTTTTTACGGTTCGCAGCGAGGAAATAAAAAAAGGCAAAAGTGTGGGCGTCGTATAAAGCAAAAACTCCAGATTTGGATTCCAACTCCGGTGCAGATCTGTAAATGCATAGCCGAGGCTATGCCCGGTGACATAAGCCTGGGGCCCGGCGATCAGAATAGCCCAGGCAGCCAAGAGTGAAACAGCCGACCCAAGCACCGCAATAGCTCTGAGAATTTTTTTTCTATTTTCGTTTGTTTCTATTCTATATACGGCCCAAGGTAACCAGCTTGGCCACACGACTAGTGCAAACCCCAAAAAAGTGATCACACCAATCTGATGCCAGAGAAGTGTATTATTTTGCCCCATGGTCTGCCAAATAATCCCCTCAGCCGCTTGCTGAAACCCGAACAGTAGCGGAACTGCGGCGATCATTCTCTGGGGCTTTGATGCATTTACTACCGAAGTTGTTGCACCCACAGCCATTAAAACCGCAGCGGAACCAAAACTAGCGCCTGCCGAAAAACACATTTGAGCCTCCATGGTTTATTAAAAAACCACTATGGGAAACTAAAGCATTTCGCGCGCCAATAATCGTTTCAACTGAGCCATCTGATAGGCTCCGAACAGACCGTTAAAGAGGCAGCGTATTAAAGGATCTTCCGTAATATCCACCGTCGCGATTTCGACTTCGATGTGAGGTTCAAATATTGTATCGTTGATTCGCATATACAGCGACGTTAGAGCTTCGCCGTTTTCCAGAGCCCCATAGAGTTTGAAGATAGGAATTTCCGTTAACCACGAGACGGCGCCCCAAGTTTCAAGAGCTAAGGAAATACTTCCGCAGTGTATATCATAATAGAAGTCCGTAGAGTTTCCCTCCTGGTCATAAACTGCCAGACGCCAGAGTCTGGATTTTTGAAAATAGACCTCTTGTGGTGCGTCCATGGAATTGTATTTTTCGATTAATCCTATACGGCAGTACGAAAAAACTCTTTCGGCCTGAACTTCGCTGAGCTTCGGAAATTCACGGGAAATTTGCGCCGTGGTCGGCGGCTTAATCTCGGGCCTGTATTCGTAATCGACGTTTTGCTCTCCGATAGGTTGAATCCATTTAAGAGTTGAGGAATATTCGATTGAATTTTTATGTAACACAATTGAGACCGATGGATTTAATCTTACTACTGAGGCGTTTGGTAGTGCGGCTTCAACTTGAGTTTTAAACTGCACATAAGAAATCGGAAACAAAGCATGATTATACCAGGACCAGCTTTCCTGAATAAATTGACAGGAGCTCGGTACAACATAGCGCGGATTTAATATTTTTAATTGTTCAACCCATTCTTTTGGTAATTCCGTTGGTGCAACAACAGCGCGGGAAGGTGCCAAGACTTCAATTTCACGCATCGTCTGAAACGGCCAGAGTACCATGTCCCAAGGGCCACTTTCTTCAAGCTTGCTCAGTGTTGAAACATCTATCCACGAGTCTACTACGTTTAGAACATTGAGCCCACCCGCCCTGATCTGGAACATCGAATCCACATCCGCATCCAGGGCCCTTCGGGGCGTAATTTCAAAGGAGCCAAGAGTAACGCTGTTATCGATATTCAACCGGTAAACTTGCTCGAAGCCCAGTTCGCTGATCATGGCCGCGAGCTCGTCATAAATGCAGTAAATATAAATCGGGGTGTTTCTTGTTAATAAATCGAGGCTCTCTAAAGAACAGTGATCGTCGTGAAAATGTGAAATAAAAACCGCATCAAATTTTAATTTTTTAATTTGTTCACGATCGAATTTTACATCAGGAAACGCAAAACAGTTTTTACTGAATGGATTTTCAAAAATCGGATCAAACACAATTTGAGTTTCTAAGTGTTCGAAAATATAACCTGCGTGCAGAATTCGTGATATTTTGAGACTCATTCAATCCTGTCTAGAAATAAGTTGTGTTGAATCTATAGCCAATTCGGCATTTTGTTAAATATTATTAACATATTAGAGGATTTTAAATTTTAAAAGTGAATACATATTGGTCACAGAGGTTCAATTTGAAACGGTTGGCAGCATTATGAGTGACTTCGGCGGCCAGGTTCTTGAATATAATATCAGTATTCCGGGGGGAATAAATGCAATCTATTAAATTCAACAAAAAAATTAATACAGTTATTCTTTGCGCGGGCATCATCACGGCCGTGCTGGTTTTATTCCAGAACTGTTCCCCGCAAAAATCAGCCGCTGACATAACCTCTCAGGGCGTCGTCGATAATGCCAAAATACAGCTTGAAAATGAAAATGGTATTTTTACTTCGAAAGAATCCTGTACCTATAAATACATAGTTACCAAGGCTGTGGACAGAAACGGAATTGACCACTCCGTTGTACCGGACAACCGCTATGCGGCCTGTGACGAGGCCCATTTAAATTATGCAGCACCCAGCGCCCAGTTTCTACCTAATGGACAGGTGGACGAGCGCTCTTATACTTTTAGATGTAGCGTTTATCCGGCTGGCTGCCTTGATCGCAATACAAACAAACCCTATGTAAGCCCTGCCATTAAAATTTCCTTGGATTCCAATTCCGTATCAAAATCTGTTTTTCCCGGCGGCAGCTATTTTGCATTTAAGGTCGACAATGTCGGCATTGAATCCTATGGATGTTTTGATATTGTCGGCGTTACTAACGATTGTTTAAACGGTCGCCTCACTCCGGCAGGAGTAGGCCGAAATACAACTTTTTTCATCAATGCAGCAACAGAATATTTTCTTAAATCGGCAACCGCACAAAGTAGTGCCGGCTGCCTTAACGGAAGCTGCTCCGGAACGGTTTATGCCGGCAAATCCTGGATAGGAAAATACAAATTTTACTGGATTGATTCTTTTACCAAAAAGACCTCAGCGCCTTACGAATTTGAAATTGCAAATGTGACAGCAAGTGCTCCCCAACCTGCTGTTCCGGTTCGATGTGGGTACAACTGGAATTCAAAAGTTTTTGTGGTGGGACCTGCCGGCCCTGACGGCAATCCAACATGTAATGCTTCAAATGTAGGGGCTGTCGCTTACATGGCTTCTCATGGTTATAAATTTACCTGCGAACCTTATCCGGTCGGTTGTGTAAAATAGATTTTAACGTAAAAAATCCCGAGGCCTAATTGGACCCGGGATTTTTTTGAACTATTCTCGCAGTTTATTTTCTTACAAAAATTACAACGGCCTTAGATGGACCGCCTTCATTTAAAATTACATTAAAATCTTCTCGAGCTATCGGCGACTGGTTTTCTTTTGCAAAAACCGATTTCAGTTCGGCTTCATCTGTTCTGAGCGTTCGCGCCATCCAGTTTGATGTTTCCGCCATACTGTAGGTTCTGGTGCGCAACATTGATATATCCAGTTCTTGTCGGATAAAATTGTCTATTTGTTGTAATCTTTTATCCGCCAGATCTCTGTCGACTCTGGGAAGATCCGGACCTGCTTTAGGAAAGGCTTTATCAGCCCAGCTTGCTATTTCCACCCGCGCTACATTGCTAAGACCTATGGTTGCAACAGCGTCCCGCAGCTTGGCCTTGGTGGCCTCATTCAGGTCTGCGCTTCCCGGGCTGAATCTGATCACTGCACTTTGTCCGTAATCATGGGTTTCCATTTTGGCGCCTTGAGTCCGCGCGTTCGACCTGTATTCCGTATCCGACGCACATCCTGTGAGGAACGCGGCGACCGCAAAAAAACAGACAGCACTATGTTTACTAATTTTTTTCATTACTTTCTCCTTGAATTATTGTTGTTTCAAATCCATCCCTAACGAGACAGCATAAAATATGCCAGATCCAGACGTTGAGTCAGTAGCTGAAAATAGCCAAGCACGGCAAAATTAAAGCTTGAACTCAAAGAGAATAATACTATTAATTAAAACAAATATTTTTATGTTTTTCTTTTTTGCAGCAAGTCTTGCGAACGGGGAAATCTGCACCCCATTTAAAGTTCATCTTGGTACCGTCCTGCCCCGCGCGCCGGAAATTAAAACCCCGGCAACCCTTCCGCCGGATTGGGAACTTTCAATCAGCGAAAAAATCGGAAAGGTACAGACGCAAAATGAATTTCCGAAACTTTATCAGACCTGGCTACAACGCCACCCGCGTGACCTCACTGAACAGCAGCGATTTCAGTGGTTGAGCTGTCTGCTCTATTATGTGAGTATCGACACCGACAAAGATGGCATTCCCGATTGGAGTGCGATCAACGATCATCAGCCTGCAAAAATTCTTTTTCCACAGGATCCCGATCAGGACGGTGACGGAATTTTAAATGTACTTGATGCTGAACCCCTGAACCCCACAAATAAAGCTAGTAGGCTTGCCTCTGCCGAAGTACCGCTGCATTTAAAAATAAATTATAGAAAAAGACCTGAAACCTCACTATTGCAGCAACAACTTTATAAAGAGTTTCACATTCTGGCGATCGATCACACGGATGAACATTCGCCCGTCGTTTTAAGGGAACTTCTCTATCTGCTCCGGAAGGGCTTTACTAAAAACTTTGTATCAAGTCTTCACACCATAAAATATATTTATGCTTTCGCGAGCCACGATCCCACGAGAAATATTGCTTCCTATCACCTACAGGCACAGGCCCTCAGTGTGGCGGGCATGAGTTCCTACCGGAAGGCGCAGCTTAATTTACAGGAAAAAATAGATCTGCTGGCCGCGCTCTCTCACGAGATCGGGCATGCCGTCATATTTGAAAAACTCAGCACAGAAGATCTGGCCCAGGCGAGTTATAAATTTTCCGGCTGGAAAAATATTCAGAATTCCGATTTAAAAGACAGCTTCTTTTCAAAAGTATTTTTTGAGCCTTTTGCCACCATTGCAGGAAACAACATGGTTTCACAGTACGCCATGAGCAACAGGCACGAATGGTTTGCCGAATCTCTGGCCGCTTCCGTTCTCAATGACCTCGGTCAATCGGGCTTACTGCCTAAAAACTGGAAAAGCTCTTTGATAAAAAGAGCGTCGTTCGATTCTGGTTATTGGGTGGATTACACCAGAATTTCTGATGATTTCAGAGGCTGGTTCAGGACTCTTCTAAAAAAATAGAACTAATGATCTAAAGCATAACTGCTATAACCCTGCATGACTTCATGGGATTTAAGATCCTTCATGTCATTGACTATGAACAGACTTTTCTGCGTTCTAAACGTTTCGTAATATTTCGTAAGCGCTCAAAGAAATGTCTCAATATTGGTCATTATAACCAGGTGCTAATTAGAGCCTTTTACCGCCGGACCACGAGCACCACCTTGAATTCGGAATTGCCTGATTTCGTCGGAAGAATAGTAGGAGAAAAAATGACATTTAAATTCAAAAAAGGGACTGTATCTAAAACTTTAACAATTAAATCGTTCAGTTTAGACGAAGCCCGTTACTGTTTTTTGGCTTTCTTCAGTTCGCCCTCAAGTTTTTGAACGTCTTTTTTCAGAGCAGCAATTTCCTGAGTTAGTTTCTTCTCGCCGGCCTGTGCCTGCACTTTTGTATATCCACTGCTTCGGCTGACTAAAGCCTGCACAACCTGCAGTTGCTTTTCCTGGGTTTTAAGTTTTAATTGAGACTTCTTTAAGTTTTGTTGTGCAATTGCATTCATTTACATTTCCCTGCTATTAAGTAAGCTTAAGCCTTACTTCAACCAAGTACAATATCATTAAGCTTTACATCGGCCTTTTATTGAAATACAAAACTAAAAATCGGGGGTTTTTATGTCTTTATTATTAGCGATGGCCTTAGCTCAATCCTGCCAAGTCTACACGGCCCGTTGCGACTGTTTTCCGGCTGTTCCATTTGAAGGGCACAAATTATTTATCGTTGAAACCTGCGACGGCAAAGAAGAATGGACGGCCGATTACTATGCCCCCACTTTTGACACCGATGAAGAGTGCCTAATTGCCGCAAAAACCCATCCTGTCTGCATTGATTTACAGAAGCCTTCTCACGATAAGTAAATATTAAAGTACCATTTTAAGTAAGTCCGCTATTCTTTCGGGCTTCCCGGATTCTTTATAAAAATTTTTATAAATCCGGTATACATCGGCATAGCCTGATTGTTTCATAATCTTAATGAGTTCTTTTTCAAATTGATTGTTTTTTGGTTGTGACTTTTTTAACGACGATTCTTCAGCAGCGCCTAATGCTGCTTTTTCTAACTGTATAATAACGTTTTCCTGTTTTGATTTTTTTGTGGAGTCTTATTTTCTTATTGTGTTCTTATCGGCTGTTTATTTGATTATCTTAAGCCATTGGATTCGATATTGCAATAACTCATTAGGCTCCCAACAACGCAAAGAGGAATTGCTGAAGATATTTCGAAGCTGAACAAGGCGTTGCATAATGCCCATAACATACGGGAGAAAAGCCCCGAACTATTTAAACAATTTAAACAGCTTGTACTATCACAAAAAAATACTTTATGTTTGCTCTTCAAACAATTTTAACAGGAGTATTCATGAAAACACCGAAATTTGTTATTGCATTAGTCACTCTCTTTTCTTTTGCTGCAATGTCTGCTGAGCCAGTAAAAGCACCCGCGGGCCCCACCGACGCGCAAATTGCTGCCATCGTTGTAACGGCTAATAATGTTGATGTCGAAGCCGGAAGAGTGGCAAAGAACAAAACTAAAAACAAAGAAGTTAAAAAATTCGCGCAGCAGATGATCACTGACCACACCTCAGTTAACAAAAGTGCCACTGACCTAGTGACCAAATTGAAAGTAGCGCCAGAAGAAAACGACACCAGCCGTTCTCTTAAAAAAGGCGGCGATGATAACCTCGCCAACCTCAAGAATTTAAAAGGTAAAGCTTTTGATAAAGCCTATGTTGATCACGAAGTGGCCTATCACCAAGCGGTTATCGATGCTCTCGATAAAACCCTGATACCCTCGGCAAGGAACGAAGAGCTTAAAGCGCTTTTGGTGAAAGTTCGCCCGGCTTTTGTAGCTCATCTGGAGCACGCACAACACATTCAATCCACGCTGAAATAGTCCATTGAAATCACTTCGTTATTTAATTTTCAGTATGATTTTTACCTGCGCGCTGAATCTCAGCGCGCAAAGTATCGTTATTGAAAATATGCAGTTCAATTCGTCTGATGTAACTGTTTCTTTGGGCCGCAAGATTCTTTGGATCAATAAAGATCTGGTTCCGCATACCGTTACCGCCGATAATAAAAGTTTTAATTCGCCGGTTATTTTGCCCGGCAAAAGCTGGACATTCAAACCCTTGAAAAAAGGCTCGGTTTCATATTCCTGCTCTCTTCACCCCGTCATGCACGGAAAGTTCACTGTAAAATAAATTGTACTTAATTGCCCCAACATCAGATAAGATACATCAGATGAGGTTAGGTTTAATTTTTATTTTTTCAAGTTTAACTCTGTTTCGGTTACCGGCCGTAGGTAAACCTTTAAAGTCCTGCGAACTTCCCTTTTTTCTGCCGGTATCAACAAGCTTACCCGTTTTTGATCTCGATCTTTTTCAGATTTATGAAAACGAAATCAAAGAGCTAAAAAGTCTGCAAAAAGCCGCATTGTCCGCTGCTCTTCAGGCTAAAAACCAAGCGGCGATTGCTGAATTCTATAATAAAAATAAAAGTGTGGAAGCCCTTACCTCTCAGACCGATCGCCCCAAAAAAAATCAGACCAAACAGATTCTGCAATCTCTTATTAACCATCCTGTCATAGGCGAAAAGGCGGCTCAGAAATATGATCCCGCAAACGAAATAGGTTTTTGCTTCGGCAGGGCGGCTTATGTTCACTTTCAACTTCTTCGCTTGGGTGTGAACCCGCAACATATTGCCAAGGTCTTTGTCATGGGCGGACTTTTCCGGGCCGGAGTCGGCTGGGAGTATCACGTTGCCACAATAGTTCAGGATAAGAGCGGAACCTGGCTGGTGATCGATAGCCTTGTCGATGAGGTTTTAACTTTAGAAAACTGGATGCGGACAGTATCTCAATGGGACTCTAACCGCCTTTTTCCGAAACTAAGATTTTATTTTATGGATGCATCTAAATTTCAACCGACACGCGGGTCATATGAGGCCACACGGCTGTACTCGCCGATTTATCGCGGTTATTTCAAAGATCTGCTGTTGTGGTTCGCCGCAGAGAACTGCTTAAAGCCCGAAACTTCAAAGTAAGACTCTTTTACTTTTTTACCTGTCAAAAAAAAACACACTGTGCAGATTTATTTAAACGCAGTAATGTCCGTCCAAAATTAATGGTTGTTTCTGTTTGAAGAAAAGGGAAATTTATCCCACAAACTTGGGAACGATATCAATAAATTTGGAGAAACAAATGAAAAAAACAATCGCATCATTGGCAATTCTAGCCTCTGGATCTTTAGTTTTGGCAATGCCAAGACCACCGGATCCTAATGCACCGAAGCCGGTCCTCAAGACTATCTGTTTACGTGTTGCTCAAACAGCAGCTGACGGTTCACAAAGTCTTGCTACCTGTGACTCAGCTCACAACAATCAGAGAAGCAACAGCCAACTGTTAGCCAACGGCTGCGCCGAAGGTCAAGCTTCCATCAGAACTTACAGTGAAATCGCAATTTCAGCTTGTATGCCTCCGGGCATGGTTCAACTGTAATTTATGAATCAAATTCCTCGAAGAAAATTCTGGCCATATGATGAAGTGAACGCTTCGAGGGACTTGAACGCCGGCGCCCGGTTTATTTTAACTGCGCCCTGGCTTACTTTTCAATTTGATGTTGATGCAAACGATGCCGACAAAGCCGAACAAATTACGCAAAAACTTTCCGCAGGCCTAATAACTCCTGCCGATCTCGATGATCTTAACTGGCTTTTTTCTTCGCTGGCTTCTTACCCCTTTGCTTATATTTTACCGCGCCCCACTTCGTTCGGAACAGATCAACACGAAGTGTTGGCTCCGCAATTAATATTAACTACCCCACAAAAAATGCTTCTCGATATCGCAAAGAATTCTATTCCTGCAGATTCGCTTAAACACGTAACCGAAAATTCTTTAAGTCCGGATTGGACCTGGGATCTTGAAGCCTCGCTAGAATTCAGTAAAACAGAAACCGGATATGATCCCGAAACTTTATTTTCGGTTGCGCGCAGATTCCATCTTCTCAATGATCTGGAATCAAATAAAACTACTGAACTTCTTGCCTACATGTCTACACTTGAAAAAAACAGTGCCGAGTTCCGGGAGAACTCAGCTCTCATCATGCGACAGAATCATTATGTTACAGAACAATGCGAAAGAGTTTTGTCGGCCGCTCTGCCGTTGTCACAAAGTGCCGGTTCTGCTGTCAGCAAATTTATGCAGGCCGAAAAGGGCCATGATAATATTTTAAAAAAAGCTCTGCGTTCGTTGGGAACTGATGCCCAACAAGTTCCGGTAATTGATTGCGTTGTCGTGCTAATGGAACTTTTTCAGCTGATCGCCGAAAGAAATTTATTAGCCTTCAGTATGGTGGTAGATATTTTCGAGCGGACTTCCTATCGCAAAGAAGACCCGTTTGCCGAACTGCTTGTTAAAGGCGGCGAAGCCGATGCCGCTTCTCAGATTGAAATTCACCGCGAGATCAACGATGCCGGCGGCCATGAAAACGTGGCTATTGAGTTCCTTAAAGATATGTGCCCGGTCAATAAAGATTATGCAGTAGAATCTTTAAGGCTTTGCGAACTTCTCACTCAGGTGATTCATTCAATCTCAAAAGATACGTTGGCACAGATCAGAGCCAGATCGCTACATACCCATTTCTAAACCGATTTTTTCAAAATCCTGGCTGAGTCACTTTACATCGATCGACCAGAATTTTCGGCGTTTTGATTTTTCCATCGGCTTTTGTGAGTGTCAAATACAACTCGCCGTCAGCTTCGCTGACAGCACAACTGGTTTTACCCAAGGGAGCGGGGTACACGCTAAAAGGAGTGGTCTTTCCCAAAGTAAATCCCCGATCGTTACCATATTCAAAAGCAACAGCAATGCCCAGCTCGCATTTGCG
>JAYTFA010000079.1:0-4284 GCA_043734765.1 Pseudobdellovibrio sp.
CTTTTTTCCCCGTTTAAAAAATTTAAAGCCGACTACCGGGTTATTCCAAGTGTGATTTTTACGGATCCCGAAGTGGCACAGGTAGGGCTTACAAACAAAGAAGCCCTTGAAAAGAATATTCAATTTGATGAGACAAACTATGATATCGATGATTTAGATCGAGCTATTTGTGAAGGAGAACTTGTCGGCTTTATTAAAATATTAACTCAGAAGAATTCCGATAAAATTATCGGTGCCACGATTGTCGGGCCCCACGCCGGGGAACTTATAGCTGAAATAACTCTGGCAATGCGCTGGAATTTAGGCCTGAATAAAATTTTATCAACCGTACACAGTTACCCGACCTGGTCAGAATCATTAAAGATGACAGCCGGCCGCTGGAGGATTCAAAACAAGCCTGAGAGATTACTGCGCATCTCTCAAAAATTTCATCAAATAAGAAGAGGATAGATATGAAAATAGTTTTTTTGATTACATTTTTTTCATTATTAGCGGTGGCTCAGACCACCATTCCATTTGAGAGGTCGAAATGGACTGAGTTGAAGTATAATAATTTTTCTCCTAATAAAGTTGAGTATCTGACGGATTCCCTGAAAGTTAATGTTGATTCTTCAGCGTCGCCATTGGTCTACAAATTGGATCAGGTGCTGGAAGTTTCAAGTTTTGATGTGATTCTGAAAATAAACGGCGATCTCCCGGAATCAAAAGAATTTGAAGATGATTCTTTTTTCAGACTGGGGTTGGTTGTACTCGGTGATAATCATCTTGGAGCTGTGGGTAAACTTTTTGCCCCGAAATGGGCACAGGAATTATTTAAGCTGGCGCCTGATGGGGCCGGACTGGATAAAATTTATTTTTTCAATATTGCTCGTTCCAAAAATCAACTCGACAAAGAGAGAATTAATCCCGCAAGCAAATACATGTTTGAAAAAGTTATTGCCGTAAGAGACGGTGAGGCCCAGGAAGTTAAGTACACATTATCAAAACCCCTTGATACGGCGGCACTGTGGATCAGCATCGATGGTGATACTACAAAATCAAAATTTACAACTGAGATAAAAAGTATTAAGTTGAACTCAATTAAAATTAATTAGCAGTGGAGCAGTTCATGGCTTTACTGAAAAGCATGTGGGAACCGATATTAAAACGGGCGCCGCCTACAATGAGCAGGCGGATCGCAGATCTTTTGTGGCTATGAAAAATTTCTTAGCGGAAGTTAATAAATAGTTTTAAGTATTTGACCCAATGGACTGGTGAGTTCCTCGCCAGTCAGAAAATTCTTTAATTTATATTCGAAATTTCCATTTTCCTGTTCAAAAATTAAAATAGCTTTTTCTGTGCCCAGTTTGTTGGCTTTTTCGAGTTTCTTTTTAAAATTGCCGGTTAAAAAGACCTCGCAATATTTATTCCGGTTTCGCAGTTCACTGGCGATTTTTACGTCTTCGGCTAATGCTTTATCTCCGTAAGCAATCACTGAGATCGGTACAGACTTTTCGGCAATCATTGTCTGAGAGCAGAGATCGGCCAACCGATCAACGCCTGCGGCCCAGCCCACTCCCGCGGTTTTTGGCCCGCCCAGCATCTCGGTAAGGCCGTCATACCGGCCGCCGGATAATATTGCAGACTGTGCCCCCAATTCGGTTGTCGTAAACTCAAAAACCGTATGGCAGTAGTAATCCAGTCCGCGTACAAGTTGAGAATTAATTTTATAGGGGATATTTAAATTTTTCAGGCCGGATAAAACATCATCGAAAAACTTTTTTGATACTTCATTCAAATAATTTTTCATGAGGGGTGCGTTGGCCACAATTTTTTTATCTCCTTCGTCTTTTGAATCTAAAATTCGCATCGGATTTTTTTCAAGACGTAATTTAGAGTCGGCAGACAGTTGGTCTTTAAATGGAATTAAATATTCAACCAGGGCTGTTCGGTAAGCATTTCTGGATTCGACATCCCCCAATGTGTTGATTTCGAGAATGCATTTTTCAGACAGCTTCAACTTTTTAATAATACTCCAGGCTAAATCTAAACATTCTACATCTGCCAATGCGGATTCCAGGCCCAGGACTTCGACCCCGAACTGGGAAAATTGGCGGTAGCGGCCTTTTTGCGGGCGTTCGTATCTAAACATGGGCCCGTAGTAATAAAGCTTTAATGGAACGAGCTGCGCCAAACCTTCGCTTACAAAAGAGCGAACAACGCCGGCAGTGCCTTCGGGTCTTAATGTGATTGAATCGCCGCCACGATCTGTAAACGTGTAGGTTTCTTTGCTGACGGCATCGGAGGTTTCACCCAAGGACCGATGAAAAACTTCAGAAAACTCAAAAATGGGAGTCTCAATCTCCTTGAAACCGTAGTTTTTCGCTGTTTTGTAGGCAGTTTCGTCAATTTGACGGAAAGTCTGTTTAAGGTCAGGTAATAAATCTCTTGTGCCGCGTACGCTTTGATATTTACTCATAAGAAAGGAAAGCATAACCTATAATCTACAAGATAGGAAATAAGAAAATGAAATGGGTTTTAGTTGCTCTCCTGGTTTTTTCGGTAGCTGTGGGAGCCGGAGTATTTTTACTTAAAAACGTTGGTCACGGAGCGGGCATAGAGATTGATTGGCGCTTACTGAATCAAATGGATTATATAACTCAAAATGCGCCTACGGAAATCAAGCAACTGGAAGGTCAGCAGGTAAAAATTCCGGGGTTTATGGTTCCGCTGGAAGACAATCAAAATAAGGTGACCGAGTTTTTGCTGGTTCCAACTCCGCAGGCCTGTATTCATGTTCCGCCGCCGCCGCCCAATCAGATGGTTTATGTTAGAATGAAAAATGGTGTTGAATCCAAACAAGGGGCGCCGATCTGGGTCTACGGAAAATTTAAAGTTAATACGGTGAGATCTCAATACGGCGAAGTTTCGTTTGAGATGGAAGGTGAACAGGTCGAAGATTACAAATGAATGCCATCGAGATCAGAAATTTAAAATTTTCTTATCATCCTCATCCTATTCTGGATATTTCTTCGTTAGAAGTTAAGGTCGGCGAAATTGTATTTTTATATGGCCCGAGCGGGTCAGGTAAATCAACTTTGTTGGAACTTATTGCCGGAGTATTAAAATCGCAATCAGGCGAACTAAACGTTTGCGAACAGGATTTGGCAAAAATGTCTTTGGCCGACCTGGATCATTTTCGTGCAGAAAATGTCGGGTACATATTTCAGAGTTTTAATTTAATTCCATATTTGTCGGTTCTGGAAAATATCGAACTTCCTTTTTTATTTCAGAAAAAAGAAGTGGATCAGACGGAACTTGCGAAATTAATTAAAAATTTGGGCCTGGAGCCTTTTGTTAACAGACCTGTATCCCAATTATCCGTTGGCCAGCAGCAGCGGGTTGCCGTCGCGCGGGCATTAATTAAAAAGCCTAAAATTATATTAGCCGACGAGCCAACCTCGGCTCTGGATTACAATCATCGTGAAAATTTTTTAAAAATTCTATTTGAATTGTGTCGCGCGCATAAAACCACCGTTTTATTTGTGAGCCATGACCTGACAATCGAAAAACTATTCGATCGTTCCATAAGTTTAATAAAAGTGAATCATGTTAAATTTGAAAGCCCCGAGATTCTATGAGTAAAATGACCTGGTTGCGGCTTGCATGGAAGTCGCTTAACAACAGAAAATTTTCAACGATCTTAACTGTTTTTTCGATGGTTTTGAGCCTTGTTTTGCTGATGACGGTAGAACGCGTAAAGCGGGCGGCTGAAGACGGGTTTACCAAGAGTATTTCAGGTGTGGATCTTGTTGTAGGCGCCAGATCAGGGCCGCTCCAGATTATTTTGTACTCGGTTTTCAATATAGGTCAGGCGACACAAAATGTTTCAATTGAAAGTTATGATGAAATCCGAAAACGTCCCGAGGTGGATTGGACAATACCCTACAGTTTAGGGGACGGTCATAAGGGTTTCAGAGTTGTTGCGACTAATCAGGATTTTTTTAAATATTATCAATTCAGATTTAAAGAAAAAATTGAATTTGCAGCCGGGGATATTTTTCACGACTACTTTGACGTCGTTATCGGCGCAGATGTTGCAAAAAAACTGGGTTATGAAGTGGGTTCAAAAGTTGTTGTTTCGCACGGCTCAACAACGGGAGTTGCGATTCAGGAGCATGAGGATAAACCGTTTCATGTGGTAGGGGTTATGAAGCCTACGGGTACCGCTTTGGACCGTTCACTTTATATTTCGTTGCAGGCCATGGAGGCCATTCATCTGGATTGGCAATCCGGAAGTGCTCC
>JAYTFA010000080.1:0-20988 GCA_043734765.1 Pseudobdellovibrio sp.
CGCTAAACTGGCCCAAGGTATCGGCACAGCCGACCTGGACCAAAGTAAGATCAGAATCCTATCTTCCTCATAAATCGGCCCAAAATGGTTTTCCCGATACTTTTGCTGTTTTCGGCTATCGGATAACGGCTAAACGACCCATCACAGGCAATTGCCTTTTTATAGTTGATGAGATATTCGCTTTCGTCGCTTCTATTCGCGGCGAGTAAAGCTTTAACATAATAAAATTCACCAAGGCCAACCGTATGAGCATCTATCTCCGAAATTTCTTCATCTATTTTTTTTAAATCCAGAAGAAAATCATTATAAAATGAACTGTGTAATTTTATCCAGATGAAATAGAAACGAATTTTCTGTTCGGTAGGAATTAGGGAGGAATACTTATTAATAATCCCGAAGGCCTCAAAATACTTCCTATTTAAAATGAGTTGTTTTGCATTTTCCAAGTTAATGGAAATATTGTCCGATTTGACAGATTTACTTTTAGTTAAACTTTTTTCGGCTGAGAACTTGTTCAGAATAACAAGAAAGCCGCACAACACCAGAAAGTGCACAACGCGTACACTGATATCACCCGAAAAGTTCAATGCCGAAACCAATTCGTTATATGAGAGTGTCTCTTTAGCACTATCCTTAAGTTTTCCTAAACTTATCGAAACATAGTCAAAATCTTTAAGGCGTCCCTGATCTTCGTAAGAAACATTTACCTGCAATTCAGCATGTGAGTAAAGCTCCAGATATTTACTCAACCACTCCGGCTTGTAAAAATTAAAAATCCAATCGTACATGATTTCATAATAGTTCGAATTGTCGACAATAGAGCTTTCCTCGCTCTCTCCGTCAAAATTAAAATTCACTCTGATTTTATCGGTCTCGATATACTTCGCAAGTCGCAACTTTGACTGTTTGAATAAAATGAGCTTAAGTTGCCGCTCGTCTAAAATCTGTTTTTCCAATAAGTATAGGCCTATTTTTTTTCCCGAAATTTCTTCGGTAATTTTTTGCAATTCAATTTTTGAGAGAACGCCCTCATCTACAAGAAGGTTGCCAAGCATATTTTCCCGATCGGGATAGTCGATTTTCACAATATCACCGTAAATAAAAGTTATGCCGCTTAGCTCATTATTATCATTTACGACAATTAAATTACCGGAAAACTTATACCGCATTACAGCGCTCAGGATAAATACCAATTCATATCCGCATATGATTTGAATTTCATCCAATTTCCTGATTCGCTGGCGAAATTTTAACCCCGGGTCAATTAAACTTATTAAAATTTCATTTTTTTGATCATTAATATTATTCAAAATAAGAAATCCTCTGAAATATGTGCGTTCCCGCACGTTAGACCTTAGTCTGCTTCGCTCCGGGTAAAGCTTGTCTTAAATGGACTTATAGTTTGCCAACTGAGAATGTATAAATCAACATATATATAATATATGCTCAAAACCTTTAGCATTCGGTCAAAAATTATAATTTTGTTAACCGGCATCAGTTTTATAACAGGACTGATTTTGCTATATGTTTCCTTTGAAACATTCAAAAAAGACAAAACTGTTTATATTTTTGAGACCAATTCAAATGCAGCGAATCGATTTTCGGAACAACTTTCCCGCGAAATTCATACTGTTAACCAGAGCCTCGTTATTTATCTGGATCAGTTTTCTAAAAACGGGATGCTCTCGACAAATGCCGACGACGAGCTGCCTGAATCCTCTATTCTGGATGGAATACAGATATTTAATCTCAAAAATGAGGGGCTTATCCTGAATAAGTCCTCACTTAAAAAGCATAATTCCGCTTTCATCGAAACCGAAACTCCTGAACTCAAGAATGCCATTTACGACACCAGCAAAAAATCCAATGAGTTTTTTTTTCTGAACGACTATCTTTGCTTTGTAAAGCTATTTACACTGGGTGAAAATAAATATGCTGTTTTATTTTTTTACAAATCAGAAACAATAAATTCTTTTTTTAATGTGCAATCCTATTACAAGTCGTTTCTGGTTAATTCTTCCGGCTCCGTTTTTCTAAAGGATTTAAGTTCAGACTCAAATTTTTTAACTTTGAATTTCAGTCAGCTTTTTAAAAACAGCAACAGCCCGCGACTTTCTTCCACCTATGAAATTAAGGCCAACAACAAGGAAGCCTGGTTGTTAACAGACTCACAGACTCCGCTTGAGGACTTAAGATTGATTTTGCTTGTGAATGAAAAAAAGGCATTTTCTGCGCTGAATGAAATTGTCATGAAATCAGTTTTAATTTTTATAATATTATTTTCCGTAGTCACCATAGTCGGTGTTCTGTCTGCCAGCTACATAACGAACAGGCTGTATATTCTTTCGGAACATACACGTAAAGTATCTGAAGGGGATTTTACTACCCTTATTGAAGCAAAAGGCAATGACGAAGTGACCGACTTAACAGAACATTTCAATAAGATGACAATAGAACTCAAACGTCTGATTATTCAAACTGCACACAAGGCCCGTATGGAGGCTGAACTCAAGACGGCCCAGCTGGTTCAGGAAACCCTCTTTCCAAAAAATGAATACTCGTCGGAAAAAATAGAAATTAACGGACACTATCAGTCGGCTTCAGAATGTGGCGGCGACTGGTGGCATTATTCAGAAAATGAATATTCTGTACATTTTTGGATTGCGGATGCCACTGGGCATGGCGCCTCAGCCGCACTTCTGACAAGTGCGGCAAAATCCTCCGTGGCAATAACTGAGGATATGGGCCTATCGCCGGACGAAAATATGAAAATGCTCAACAAGTCTATTTGCAGTGTGACCAAAGAAAAAATGATGATGACGTGCTTTCATGCAATTTATAATAAAACCACTCGGATTTTGTCTTATGTTAATGCCTCACATGAACCACCTGTTTTGTTTAAAAAATCTGAAGATAATTACAACACAACAAATATAATTTTTTTAAATGAAAGTCTTGATCATCGCTTAGGTTATTCGATTGACACTCAGTTTAATGCTACTGATTGCCAATTGATGAAGGGCGACCGTATTTACTTTTACACCGATGGGGTTCAGGATGTTAACAATAGCGAGGGCGTCCCATTAGGTGAGCGTGAATTTCTCAGAACCCTAACCCGGGTACTCAGTGAAAAATCGGATTTAAATGATACCAACAAAAATTTTATCGCTTCGCTTGAAAAGTTCCGTAATCAGGCCGAATTGGTTGATGACGTTACTTTCTTTTTTATGGAAACTAAGTAATATGGATTTCAGATTGTCACAAGAAGCGCGGCAAAAAATTATCGACCGGCCCGCGCTGAAAAAAAATATTGAATTCTGCTGCCTCACGCAGTCTGAAAAGGCGAGAGGCCTAAAAGCTAATTTTTTGGTGATTTTAGAAGATGGATTTTCAGAACTGCAGGTTCTGGAATTTATTATTTACAGTAATATCAGAAACTTTGTCCAGAATTCATATTGGTCAGCAGTTGATAAGCTGGCAACTTTGCTTTCGCTGGCTGATAAGCAGAACACATTTTTTGAAGAACAATTTTGCCTGTTTCCCGACGCAGAAATGAAATTCACGTTAAAGTTTAACGCTGAAACGGACAGAACCCAATTGACCAAAGAAGCCTTTGCCAATATGAAAATGAGCATAGGTTCAAACCGGACTGCCCACATTCAGCAAACGATAGATGAACTCGCTATGAATGCACAATTCACCGCCCCTAATTCCGGAATTACGCAAAACTCCCGGGACTCGATACTCATAATTGAAAAAAATAAAACGCTTGTCGGTATTTCGGTTGTTGATTACTACGGAACGCTGGATATAAATAAATTTTTAAAGAAAATTGAACATTGCCTTAAATTTGGAAAAGGCGAATCCATAAATTACAGTCAGGGTGGTGCCGGGCTCGGTGCTTCGATCATTTATACACACAGCGACCTCATTATGTTGGGCTGTGAAAAGGGCAAAAGAACGAGAGTTACATCTGTTTTGCCTTACAATATCAATGAAAATAATTTCAGTTACATTCAAAAATCAATTTGCATAATAGATTCGGGAGATATTTATGAATAGGTGCCAGGTCAAAAATGTTAAGAACAACGGCGTAAGTGAGTTTATAATCAGTGGCAGCATCGATGAATCCCTCACCCATTATCTGGATTTGTTTACCGGTGAGCAGGTGATAATAATAAATTTAGATGAAGTCATTTCAATCAACTCAATAGGGATCAGAGAGTGGATTAAATTGATGAACAAGCTCGAATCGTCAAAGATTAAACTTACAAAATGCCCGAAAACATTTATTGATCAAGTCAATATGGTGAAGGGCTTTTTACCTTCCAACGCCACAATTGAGTCTTTTTACGTGCCCTACTTTTCTGATCTTACCAACCAAGAGAAGAAAATACTTTTCGTGAACGGTAAACAATTTAAAGAAGACTTTATAAATTATGAAAAAACTATAACCGAAGGTGGCATTATTTTCCAAATTGATGTCGTTGTGAGCAAATACTTTAAATTCATTAAAGTTTAAATTGATAAAAATTTTACTTTTTTCTTTTTTTTTCATGTTCGCCTTTGCAACATTTGCTCAGGACCCGATGCCATTTGTTTACTTAAACCAGTATTACAGCTACGAAAAAATTGATGACACAAGTTTTAAAATAAACGACACAATCTATTCTTTCAACATGCTCGTGGGGATAAAAACCGCTGAGGGAATTGAGATATCATTCAATAATTTGAAATTATTCTCACCCGAAAAAATACAAATTGAAGTCTTAGACCGAAATCACAAATTAATCAAAACTTTCAAAATTTCTCCCGACATCGCAGAATTAAAAACGGAAATAATTTTAAAATCAAAAGTGCCGGAATACATTTGTATTAGCAGCCGAAATGACTTTACCGTCAAAAAATTATGTAAAAAAATTGTGAATTTACCCTCCGCTGCTGACCAGAATATAAGGTTTTCTGCCAATGGAGTTTCACTGAGTGACACCGGAAAAATTATTTTAAACGACAAAAATAACGACTTAATCTTTAAAGTTGAAAATTCGGATTATTTTTTTGAATTGATCACCGGTAACAAGAATATTATTCCGAACAGAATATATAAGTTTCAGAAATCCGACACTTTTCAGGTTGATTTTGTAGATATCAATAATCCGAGTAAGTACAATTTTAAACAGAAAATTAAACTGGATGATGCAAATTTTGCGATACCGATCGATAGCCTTATTACAACCCTTCAGGATATAGCTTTTATAGATCCGGATATTTTCAATAAATCCGTGGATTACGAATTTAAGGACTGGAAAATGCGAAAATACAATAAATTCGGCATTGAGCCAATAGGGATTTTTGCTCAACTTATAACTCAGTCCAGCCCTCTTTATGCCAGAGTCACTTCTGATTTAAGCAAAGGCTTCAAGGTTTACCTGACCCAGTACCCCAGTAATAATTTAGAATATTATTACTGGGGTAAAATCACGCTTTTACTTCTCAGGAATGATGTGAACAACAACCCAATTAACAATAAAAGCCCCAGTTTAATCAGCCTAGCAGGCGGCGGCAGATATTACGTCTCTCCCGATTTTCACTATGATCTGAATTTAGCGCTGGAAGAGGTATTTTACGCAGAACAAAACAACTCTGCCATTAATATCGTCAAAGTTTTTACTCCTAAAATGAGCCTGATGGCTAATTATATTCTGATTGAAATCCAGAAATGGAGGTTACATTTTTCAGCTGGGTTCGGTGTGATTGGCCCGAGCCTCATCCCCAGCGGAGCAACAAAATTTGCTCTGGAAACTATACTGGGTTCTCAGTTAAGTTACAAAGTGCGCGGGGGAAGATTTTACTACGGTGCTGATTTCAATTCATATGACACCAGTAACTCAACTTATAAATATCAATACCAATCTTTAGAACATAAAATAGGTTTTTATTATCTTTTTTAGGTTATACTGCAGGAATTATTCAGTTACTTTGACTTTAAAATCGCAGAATACGCCGAATCAAAAAATTCAAAAGTGCTGGGATCGGAAGTTTTTATAAGTTTCTGATAATGGCTCGTGGCAACCTGAATAGTACAGCCTTTCGGCAGGCCTAACACTTCGTGGGCTTCCCATTCGTGGCCGTTATAGACAAAAAAAACAGCATCACCCTGAATTAATCTATTAGCTTGTACCGATTGGGATACATCCTTGGCTTCCAAAACCCGTTCATTTTCAATTTTTTCATTAAAAACTGCCGGATCTGCTTCTTTTCTACTCGCTTTAAGATCCAACTGGGTAGGCTGCCGGGGTTTTGTTCTGCCAAAGACGAAAAACAGCACCAGTGCTAAAAAGATAATTCCATTAATAAATAAAAGCTGTTGGCTATTCACGTTAAATTCATTATGAAAAGAAGATTCGAATTTGTAAAGATATCAATACAGAGGTTTTCATATGTCTTCCACCACAACCGATCCGGCCAACCCATTTAATCAACAAAAAACTATTCACGGCGTAAAAAAAATTATTGCAGTGGCCTCGGGCAAAGGTGGCGTGGGAAAAAGCACAGTCGCCTCTAATTTAGCATTGGCTCTTCGCGAATACGGCACGGTGGGTTTACTGGATGCCGACATTTACGGCCCCAGCTTGCCTCGCATGATGGGTGCTTTAAACCAAAAACCCACAGTTTCTGAAGGCAATAAAATCACGCCTGTTACCCGATATAATATCAAAATTATGAGTATCGGGTTTCTGGTTGAAGAAGGCTCTGCTGTTGTTTGGCGCGGCCCCATGCTTTTTAAAGCCATGGATCAGTTTTTCCGTGATGTTCAATGGGGAGACCTGGACTATCTGATCATTGATTTACCGCCGGGAACCGGCGATGTGCAGTTGTCTCTCGTTCAAAAAGTGCCGGTAAATTATGCTGTCATCGTAACGACCCCTCAGAATATTTCATTGATTGATGCTAAAAAAGCCATCGATATGTTCGAAAGAACCGGAGTCAAAATTGCGGGAGTGATTGAAAATATGTCTTATATGCTCAATCCGACGACGAATGAAAAAATTCAGCTCTACCCGAAAGGCGATCTGAATTCTTATCTCGACGCAAAAAAATTACCGAAATTGGGCGAAATTCCGTTTAATCCGTCGGTTTCGTTAGGCTCCGAGGCCGGAATTCCGATTGTTGAAAGCAACTCCGAGGGCGTTGAAGCCCTTTGCTTTAAAGATATTGCGGCTAAGCTCTCGAAGCTTTAAAATTCTGATAGTGCTGATAATCGCCTTCAATAATATTGAGATGGTTTTTATCAATTTCAAAAACTTTGGTGGTGATTTCTTTTAAGAAATAGCGATCATGGCTTACCATCATCACGGTGCCCGGAAATGTTTTGATCGCATTTAATAAAACCTCACGGGATTTGATATCTAAATGATTCGTGGGCTCATCCAGTACCAAAAAATTGACCGGATGGGATAAAATACAGGCCAGAATCACACGGGATTTTTCGCCGCCGGATAAAACAGAAATTTTCTTTTCAACTTCTTCGCCGGAAAATAAAAAAGATCCCAACAGAGATTTGATAAAACCCATAGAAGCATTGGGAACGCGTCCTTCAACTTCCTGAAGGATTGTTTTTTTAGGATCTAAAACATCCAGTGAGTTCTGCGAAAAATAACCGAACTGAATGCTGGGTCCCATTTTACAGATTCCGTTAGTAGCTTCGGTCTGTCCGGTAATAATTTTAAGAAGAGTTGATTTTCCGGCCCCGTTCACTCCCACAACCGCTATGCGGTCATGACGTTTCACAAGCCCCGTGGCATTTGAGAAAACATTTCTCTCGCGTCCGTCATCCAGTTTCCAGATTTTTGATAAACCTTCGAACTTAACAACTTCTTCGCCGCCGCGTGGAGGCTCAGGCCATTCAAATTTCATAACCCGGTCTTCTGTAGGAACTTCGATGCGGTCAATTTTTTCGAGCTTTTTTACCCGCGACTGCACCTGCGCTGCGTGCGATGCACGGGCCGCAAAACGCGCGATAAACTCTTCTTCTTTTGCCAGCATATCATCCTGCCGAGAAGCGGCCGCAATCAACTGCTCGCGGCGAATGGCTTTTTCTTTATCATAAAAATCATAATTGCCTGAATACACCGTCATGGTTCTGTTGGCCACTTCAATAACTTTAGTCACCAACCGGTTCATGAACTCGCGATCATGCGAGGTCATCAACACTGAACCTTTAAAATTCTTCAGCCATTCTTCAAGCCATACGATGGATTCAACATCTAGATGATTTGTCGGTTCATCCATCAAAAGAACATCGGGTAACAACAATAAAATTTTTGCAAGACTCACGCGCATTTTCCAACCGCCGCTGTACTTGCCGACATCGATATGCATATCTTCGTTTGAAAAACCTAGGCCGCCTAAAATCTCCTGCGCGCGGGATTCCAGATCATAACCGCCGATGGCCTCAAACTGCGCTTGCAGATCGCCATAGCGTTCAACCACAGAAATCATTTCATCCTCACCAAGCCCGGGATCCTGTAACTTATCTTCTAATTTGGCGATTTCAATTTTGATACTCTCAAGATTTCCTGAAGATAGAACCTCAAGTAAAACACTGCGCCCCTTCATCTCTTCTATATTCTGCGAAAAATATCCGATGCGAACGCGATCAGGCCTACTCACAGAACCCTGATCCACAGACTCTTCATTCATCAGCAGGCGAAAAACCGTAGTCTTGCCGGCGCCGTTAGGGCCCACTAAACCGATTTTTTCAGACGTATTGATCTGAAAAGAAGCATTGGAAAATAAAATTTTGGAACCTTGCTGTTTAGTGACGGCATTGAATGAAATCATGCCTGTAATATGACTGAAGAAGCCTGTAATATCAAGAATTATGGCCCTCATTATGTATCAATCTGAATAACAATAAACGACAATTTGTCTCTGATTTGTCTCTATGTCGTTCATAATGAATCAGATTCTGCACTATTTTGATAATTATAAAATAAAATTGGAAAACATTCAGGGCTGTGAGCTATTCTTGATTCATACGGAATTGATCAACTAAGTATGGAGGTACTTGTGAGAAGAATTTTCAATCACAATGATAAATCACCAAAATGAAGAAGAACCCTAATAAAATATCTTACAAATATAAAGGCAAAAAGTTCTGTGTAACCTTATAACTAATAGGAGGTCACTAGCGGACTTTGAGTCACGGATCAAACCGTGTACTTCCTTTGCCTCAAGGCAAACTTCGGGAAACCGGAGGACGCAAAGCTAGAGGGGCTTGTCTTCGGATGTGCCAGCCAGCTGCCAAAGGGTATAAAGACCTGCGGTGAGAACTGCAAATGGAAGTAAAAAACGTTTTAAAAATTATATCATGGATTGGTTTCATTCCCCTTAAACTCTAGGCTTTCATCGGATGACGAGCTTAGAGTTTTTTATTTTCTTCAGGCAATAAAATTCGGATTCCTACTTTTAAATTACTTTTAGATTTTAGCTTGTTTATTTTTCTGAGCGTCGATACCGATGTCTTATATTTTTTTGCTATCGAAGCCACATTATCGCCTTTTTGCACAATATGAAATTTTTTCGAAGCTGCAAGCTCAGGTCGCTTTTCTGTTAAAGGCGTACGATCCGGAACAAATATTTTCTGCCCTAATCGGATTCTTTTCTTTCTTGTGAAATCATTTATGTCCCGCAAATAAGCAACCGTTGTTCTGTAGCGTCTTGCCAGAGAAGAAAACGTATCGCCTCTTTTAATTTTGTAGACCTGAATTTCTTTCTGATCGGCAACGTACTCTACCTTATCAACTGTACTTTCTCTTGAGGCCACCACGGCCAATTCGTAGCTACCGGGAGGAATTCTAAGCCCCAATGAGTTATCGAGCTCCAGTGGCGCAATCTCGCCTTTGAATTTGGGATTAAGCGCTTTGAAGTCCTCATAATTGAAATTCATTTTTTCAGCCATCAAACGCAGATTGATGGGACTTCTGACCGTAATATGATCAAACTCGATCGGCGGCATATAATCAATACCGTCGAAACCATATTTGTCGGGATTTTTAGCAATCAGTTTTGCCGCGATATATTTGGGAACATAATTATCGGTTTCAGCCGGAAGTGCTCTTTTGTTTCTTGTCAGTATCCAGAAATCTTTGGTTTTATATTTTTTAGTTACTTTATCAATGCGGCCTTCGCCTACGTTATAGGCGGCCATCGCCAGATACCAGGAGTTAAATCTCTGGTATAAATCTTTAAAATACTCGGCGGCAGCCTGAGTGGAAAGCACAGGATCACGTCTTTCATCCACCAACGGATTAATTTTTAATTTATAACGTTTGCCTGTACCGCGAATGAACTGCCAGTAGCCCACGGCAGAAGCATGACTAAAGGCCTGTGAACTGAATCCGGATTCGATCAACGCAATGTAAAATAAATCTTCTGGCAGTTTATTATCCCGTAAAACTTTTTTCATTAAGGCCTCGTAGCGGGTTGAACGCAATAAATAGCGCTCCATATGAACCCGACCTTTATTCTGAAAATAATTGATCCATTTATCGACATTCTCGTTGATCTCAGTAGGGATAATTTCAAGTTCTTCTATTTTTTGCAGGGAAGCAATAGGGGTTTCCGCAACAGCTTCGCTTATTCTGAAGCGATCGATCTCATCAACAGGACTCTTTTCAACTGCGGAGTCCTGGGACGACGAGGAACTATGTACGCAACCTGATAATAAAATGAGAAGGGAGAAAGAAATAAAATATTTTACCAGTTTAGTCATTCGTTATATTTGTCTTGTTTTCTCAATTTAGCAACAATTTCTTTGGTTAAAATCTTCAATTGTTCAATCTCTTCATTAATAGGTTTCTTACTCAGCGTGGCCTGCATAATTTCCTGCGGAGCAAATCCCAAGAGTTGAAAATAATCAAATAATTGTGTTATTCTTTTCACATATAATTGCTGATCTTTAGAGGAGATTTCATTGATCAGCAAATGTATTTCTTGATCTGCTTTTTTCTGTCCCGCTAAATTTGCCACTAAAATATAAACTATATTTGTAGCTTCGGCGCCGATTTTTCTGTAATCGCCCGCGGCTACGCTTTTTTCGAGAAGTTTAATTTTATTATTAATATCGGTTAAAAATTCCGGTTTAAATTTTAAATTTCGGACCTGAATTAAAAGATAGGTAAATAAGCCGGCCAAACCCGAAATCAGAATAAAAACAAATATCGGCAATCGATCAGTTGTTAATGAAAATCCCGACTGCGGGAGCTCCAAAATAACTTCGGGTTTAAATTCAGCTTCGATCTTTTTCTTATCAGCCTCGCCGGCAGCGGCGTTGTTGAGGTTGCCTTTTAAGCTCCCCGCTGTTATCTGCAGAGTTAATTCCTGCGTGGAATCTGAAATGTATTTTTTTTGTTGCGGATCAAAGTAAGTAAGTTCAAAAGCCGGAATTTTCATCGGGCCTTCTTTTCGCGGAATAACCAGGATTTCGAATTCTTTGAAACTCTGCCCCTCTTTAAAAAATTTAGATTCACTTTTTGTATCGTAGACTTCCAAACCCTCAGGCCAATTGATGGCCGGCAAATCAATGAGCTTGGCATTTCCGATTCCTTCATAGCGAACTTTTATCGAAAACGGCTGATTCGCGGGATAACTGTTGGCATCGGTTTTTAAAGACACGCGATAACTACCGACGGCGCCGGAAAAACTCTTTGTTCTGCCTTCCTGAGGCAGCGGCAATACTTTAATTGTAGTACGACGTGAAGCTTTTGTAAATTCCTGAGCCTGCCCCCAACCGAACTGGGTGGGATTGCGGAGCTTGGCCTTTATTTTGAATTCATCAACCGTTGCAACACCCGCTTTGATGGGAAATAAAGCATGGCTGGCCAATAGGGCTTTTCGATATCGTATTCCGTTGACGATTTCTTCTGTAAATTGCAACGCCGGAACTTCTTCAATAATTTCTTTCCAGAATCCTTTTAAATCGGGAAATTTAACCCGGTCGAGGGATTCGATATTGGCCCGCGTATAAATGTACCAATTTGCAGTTATCTGCTCGCCTTCGTAAACTTCGGTTTTATCAATATCTAGGTGAATAAAAAAGGCTTCGTTCGTATTGACGTTGAGTTTACGTGAAGGTGTGGGGCCCGCTTGCGGCATTTGAGCACCTCCACCTCCGCCGAACATACGCTGCTGCTGTCTGAGGAGTTGGTCAAATAGATCTTCCGTGTCGGGCATTGAGCCCAAAGGGTTCTGAGAGTCCTCATCCGGCTGCTGTCCGCCGAAACCCGGGGGAAACTGCGGGCGGCCTTTCGGTTGAGCGCGTGAGTTTCTGAACTCCTCCCGCACCTCTATTTTAATAGGATTGGTTTTATAAGATTGGCCGTTTAAATTAATATCGATGCTGGGAATAACAAATGTGCCTTCTTTTTGCGGGGACATTATAAAATTGTAGTCCTGTGAAGTGCGCTGAACAAACTGGGATTTTCCGTTGATAATACTCATGCTGCTTGAAGATTGCCTTCCGCCCGGCACAACATTAATAACTTCTAGCCCGGGCACTTGAGGCAGCTGAGGCTCCGCCAATTCAAAGTCTTCATCCGACTGAACCGAAACATTGAGGGTAAAAGAATCCCCGATGCCTAGTTGATTGCGATCCACTTTTGCGGCCACTTTGATATTTGCAGCCAAAGCCAGATGTGCATTTAAAAATAAAAACAAAATAAAAAGTCCGTTACCAATCTTTTTCATTATTTTTTGATTTTCCTTTTTCTTTTTTTTCAAAGTTTGCTCTGATTTTCTGCTCTTGATTTTTGAGTTCGCCTAATATCTTTTTGACATCACCCTCGGAAAGCTGATCACCCTGATAAGGTCTCGGCTGATACTTCGGGGAACTTTCTTTTTTCTGATCATTTTTTTTATCCTGATCCCCGTCTTTATCTTTATCTTTTTTTTCATCTTTGGGATCTTCGCCCTGTTTTTTATCTTTATTTTCGCCTTGACCATCTTTTGGATCCTGCTTTTTGTCACCTTGCTTGTTCTGCTGCTTCTGCTCCTGCTTTTGTTGTTGAATCAGCAACTCAATATTGGTTTTAACCTCGTTGGATGTGGGTAAAATATCCAGAGCCGCCTGATAATGTTCCAAAGCCTCAGGAATTTTCTTTAAAGCACCGTAATAAACTCCCAAATTGTATCGAACTTTGAAAATCAAGTCCGGGTTTTTCTGAGCCTCAGCCAGCGTAAGAGCATATTGCAGCGATTTCAGCGAATCTTCAGGCTTCTGAACACTGTTCAATAAAACCCCGATGTTCGAATGAGTCTCGGGCTTACTGACCTCGATTTCTAAAAGGGCATAATACTGAGTTAAGGCTTCTTCGAATTTTTCTTTTTTAATATCCTGCCGTGCAAGATAATCCAGATAAAGCATTTTAAGCGAAGGCTGAGATTGCGTGCAGCCCGAAAATAACACCAATATCAGCATCGGTAATAACAAAACTTTAAGGATCTGTTTCATATTTACCTTTCCACAAAGCGGAATTGGGCTTTCGATCATTGATAAAAAGACTTAAAAAAATCAAAACTATGCCGACCAATAAGGGTAATGTGAATTTTTCTTCATATTGAGTCATCATGCTTGATTGAAATTGCGTTTTTTCAAACTCACTCACATCTGTTACAAACTTTTTTAAGTGATCTCCATTGAAGTAAGCAAAGTAAAGCTGCCCGCCGCCGATTTCGGCCAATGATTTTAAAAAATCACCGTGCACCTGTGATAAAACAGTTTGTCCTGCTGAATTTTTTTTAAAGCCCGTTTGGTTGCCGTAATTATCACGAACCGGAATGGCCCCGCCCTTTTCGGTTCCGTAAGCCATCGCAAAAATTTTGATTCCGTCTTTGGCCAGAGATTTGGCAATGTCGAGCGCCCCTTTTTCCTGGTCTTCTCCGTCTGAGGCCACCAGAATCACGCGGGTTGTTCTTGAATTTGAATCCTGTGTTACCCCGCCCTTTTCAAACGCCTCTTTAGCATAACTGAGAGCGGTTTCAAAGTTGGTGCCTTGTGAACTAACAGAATGGGTATCGAGTGAATCAATATACATTCTCAGTGCGTTCGGATCACTGGTTAACGGAGAGAGCAAAGCACTGCTTCCTGCAAATGCAATAATCCCGATTTTATTTCCGGGCATCAAATCCAGTAGCTTTGCCAATTCAATTTTCATTTCTGCGAGCCTTGAAGGCCGAACATCTTCTGCCATCATACTGTCGGACACGTCGGCCAGTATCAGCAGCTCAATCCCTTCACTTTTAATTTCCTGCTGGCTTTCGCCCGCTTGCGGTCTCGCAAGAGCTACAATAATAAAAATGAGCCCAAGCGCCTGTAATCCGACCTGTATCCTTCTATTGGTTAATGACAGACTTTGCGTGAGATAGGTCGCAACCTTTTTGCCGAACGCCGAATTCAATTTTTCACCGAAGTGTTTTTCAAATAAAATATAAAGAGCTATAAACAGCCCAACCAATATCAAAAAATAAAATGCTGAAGGATGGCCCCATTTTAAAAATATATTCATTATGGCCCCACCCTTAAAAGGGTCATAGACAAAAGCCGGCTCAGTAAAAACAATAAAAAACCGATCATTACAAATATGGGGAAATACTCTTCGTAACGGACATATTTATTATCTTCAATTTTAGTTGTTTCAAGTTTATTGATTTCATTAAAAATTCCACTGAGAGAGTCTTCTTTAGAGGCGCGGTAGTACTTGCCACCGGTAACGGTGGCCATTTCGCTCAGCAATTCATCATTAACCGTGCTCTCAAACGGCTGATAGTGTTTTATTTTATTGCCGAATAAATCCTGCGTGTAGATCGGAATTTTAGTGGGTCCGCTGTGTCCGATACCTATAGTATATATTTTAATACCGTAGCCTTTGGCTATTTCCAGACCGGTTTCGGGATCGATGGTGCCCGAGTTATTTTCCCCATCCGTCATAAATATCATCACCCGCGATTTGGCCTGTGAGTCTTTTAATCGAGCTGCGCCACTGGCAATGCCCACCCCGATTGCCGTTCCGTCTTTGATGTGGGCGGAAGCTGCTGTCGTAATCTGAGAGACCCGGTCCAAAATCAATTGATAATCCAATGTGGGCGGCACCAGCGTAAAGGCTTCGCCGGCAAAAATCACAATTCCGATTCGGTCCGACATCCTCTGTTTTACAAAGTTGGCGATTGTCTGTTTAGCGGACTCTAGGCGATTCATCGGCTTCATATCCTCAATGAGCATACTGTCGGAAATATCGAGCACCAATACTATATCCAAACCTTCCAGCGTACGCTTAACCTGTGAGTCGGCCCGCTGAGGCCTGGCAAGAGCCGAAATGAAAAATAACAACGAAATCAATAAAAGCGCCTGATTCATTTTTAAAAAAACAATGCGTCCGCGATTCTGCCATTTCTGAAAGTTTTTAACAGAACTTATTTTTAAAGAAGCGGAAAACTTATTTTTTTTAAAAAGCAAGTAATAGCAGAGGATCAACCAAGGGATGAGTAATAAAAACGCCAAGGGTTGCCCCCACAAATAGTGACTCATAGATTGAGCCCATTATTCGCGTCGACATAACGGTACAACTTTTTTACAAATTCATTTTTTTCTTCAATGGATAGATTATTATTTTTAGACAACTCTTCAAATTCACCTAGTAACCGATGCAACTGAATCCGGGTCTTTTTATATTGCGGATAATTACGTTTAAAATATTTAATTATACGATCATTGGTCAAATCGAACATCGGTAGCCGATAAGCCCTTAAATTGTAAAGACTGAAAGCCTTTTCAATCTGATCAAGCGGATACTCCGCCTTTTCAGCCATCCGGATGGCTTTGTAAAACTGCGTGTCGGGATCTATCGGAGAAGCGTACTGCTTGAGTTTTGCCTTCAACTTTTTATAATAATGGTGTCGCTTTATTCTGTACCCGGCATAGAGCCCAGCAACCAGCAGAAAAACTGTTAAAATTAAATAGTAATAAATAGGTATTGACATTCCGATAGGCAAAATAAAGCCGAAAGCTTCCTGGGGCTTTCCGTCTTTCGAAGGCTGCAGAACACTTCCTACTTTTACCGTTGCTCCACTCAGGACGATGTCGTTTACGCCATCCGTCAGAATTAAATCGCTGATTTTATAATCGCCCGGCGCATAAATAGTGAAGTCGAGATTGAAACTGTTTTCGCCTACAGGAGCTTTTTTAAATAATTTCAGTGTGTACTTATTTGTTTCATTTAATTTGAATTCAAGCTTTTTGACTGAGGAACCGGAAGCTTCACTTCCTGCACAGGTTAACAGAAGATGATCTCCTACCGTAATCTGTTCTTTATCCACCTTGCAATTAACAACACTCATCGACGTGTTTTCCTTCTTCTGAAGAAAGCCAGCAATGCGTGGTGATAGTTTTCATCCGGCGCAAAACTGAACGAACGAACTCCTGATTTGGTTAAGTTTTTCTGAAAATGTTCAAAATCATTTTTAAATTTAGATTTCATCTCTTCCCGGAAAACGGGATTGGATGTGTCGACGATCATGATTTCGCCGGTTTCTGAATCCTGCAGTTCAATGATTCCCACATCAGGAAACAGGAATTCAGTTTCATCCTGTACCAGTCCGGCAATCACTTCATGTTTGCGCTCCAGCAGTCGCAGCGAAGCATCGTAATCTTTATCCTGAAAATCGCTTAATAAGAAAATAGTGGCGCGTTTTTTCAATACACCACGCAGATAATCCAACCCTACAGCAATACTGGTGCCGGTATTTTTAGGTTTAAAGTAAAGCAGCTCCCTAATTATCCTGTAAACCTGTGCGCGACCTTTCTTAGGCGGTATATAAAGCTCGACATCATTCGAGAACAACAAGAGGCCAACCTGGTCATTGTTCTTCACCGCGCTGAAGGCTAAAGTAGCCGCTACATAAGTTAAGGTTTCACCTTTGAAAAAGTTTTTAGATCCGTAATCCTGAGATCCGCTGACGTCAACCGCAAGAATCATCGTTAGTTCCCGCTCTTCTTCATAGGTTTTTATGTAAGGTTTTCCGGCACGCGCCGTCAGCGTCCACGAAATCGAACGCACATCATCGCCGGCCACGTACTCACGGAAGTCGGAAAAGGTCATTCCCTGGCCTCTGAAGTGAGTGTGATACTCACCCGCAAAAATATTGTTAACCATTTTTCGGGTGTCAATCTCAATACGTTTTACTTTTTTAAGAATCTCCGCCGGTACAGCCAAATACTACCCCGAAACTTCAATCGCCGCTAAAACTTCTTTAATGATATCATCCTGTTTCAAGTTTTCTGCCTCGGCTTCATAGGACAAAATCAAACGATGACGTAAAACTTTATAAACAACAGCCTTAATGTCTTCAACCGTAACAAAACCACGCCCACGTAAAAAGGCATGAGCCTTTGCCGCGCGTATCAAACTCAAACTTGCACGCGGTGATCCACCGACGGTAATTAATTTGTCCAGGCGTCCTAATCCATATTGAGTCGGATATCGAGTGGCCATTACAAGATCCACGATGTAGTTTTTAACTTTCTGATCAACATAAATCTGATCCACGATAACAATGGTGTCGAGAAGCTGCTCTTTGGTGATCACTTTTCGCAATTCCGGCTTCTGATTATTTCCCATGCGAGAAACAATCTCCAGCTCTTCGGCTTTTGTGGGATAAGTGACATTTATTTTAAACATAAATCGATCCATTTGTGCCTCAGGTAACGGATAAGTTCCCTCTTGCTCAATCGGATTTTGCGTGGCTAACACTAAAAATGGATGATCCAGCTTGTAAGATTCTTCGCCGATCGTGACTTGTTTTTCAGCCATGGCTTCTAAAAGAGCCGATTGAACTTTCGCAGGGGCGCGATTAATCTCGTCGGCCAACACAATATTAGCAAATACCGGTCCCTTTTTAACGGTGAACTCGCCGCTTTTAGGATTAAAAATCATTGTACCAATGAGATCCGTCGGCAGCAAATCCGGAGTAAACTGAATCCGGTGAAAATCCAGGGAAATAGTGTCGGCCAGAGTTGAGATCGTGAGTGTTTTAGCCAGGCCCGGCACGCCTTCAAGTAGGATATGACCGCCTGTCAATAACCCCATTGTGATGCCTTCGATCATTTCCTTTTGACCCACAACAATTTTACCCATTTCGCTCATCATTTGCGAAACGAATACGCTTTGTTCTTTAACAGTCTGATTGAGCGTCGATAAATCCATGTCTGCCATTATTTCTCCCAATATATTTGTGCCCTACTATTCTGTCACAACTGGTCTTGATTTCAACCTCAAGTCGTAAGAATATAAATCTCTATGCGCACCTTGACTCAGGTCTGGGTTTTTTTTGTAACCCTGATTTTTTTATTTCTTTTACTCGGTTTTCAATTAGCTGGTCGAGTTGGTTTGCTTTTTGCGTTTTTAGTTAGCTTATTCATTGTTTATGCTACTCTCCACAGAGGAGTCAGGCTCTTCCGCAAAAAAATGAATGCGCAAGTCTTCAGCGGCAATGATGCCACAGGCTTTTTAACTGAAATCCACAGCAACAAACTCAGGTTTGGATTAAGAAAAATTAATGTCTACAAAACTGAACTCAACACCCCCCCGTTGGTTTGGAAAAGTAAGTCTGACGAAGGCCACCTTATCCTCAACGTTAACCTGCTTGATAATTTGAGTCCGGAAGAAATTAAACTGCTCTCGCTTTTTCTATTAGCCCACCTTGAAAACAGATCTTTTTTAATTACCCCGATACTGTCCGTCATTAGTCAAATTTTTTTTACATTTAATATTTTTTCAATTATTATTTCCATTATTGTAACCTCTCTGTTCAAAACCAAAAGAGAGATTTTTAAATCAGATGCGCGATTTAAAAAATTGGCAGAGGTTTCAGATTATGAATTGGGCTTCTTTATCAATAAGCTGCATTATTTTGATTTTAATCAGAATAAAAAGCAGATAGGAACCGAGTATTTTTCTGTTTTAAGCTTCAGAAATAAAAATCTGTTGAATCAGTATGGAATACCGAAGTTGAAGTTACGACTTGAAAAAATTATGGGATTTGCAATATAACTCATTAACTTAAAGGAATGAAAATGGAAACAACCGGCAGCACGAATGCAAAAAAATTAGAGGCTTCATTTTCCTTATTGGTTATGTCGATTGCCTCAAACGCCATGATGGCAATGGGATTAACGGCTGATCCTGAAAACGGAAAAATCGAAACCGATAAAAATATGGCCCGCTTTAATATTGATCTGTTGATCGTATTAAAGGAAAAAACTAAAAATAATCTAACGTCCGAAGAAGTCGGTTTGATCGATCATATTCTTCAGGATCTACAGATGAAGTTTGTTCAGACAAAATAATCTCAGGAAAGGTGTTAATATGAAAAAATACTTGATCGTTTCTGTTCTCAGCATAACCATCACATGTTTATTTTTTATGTCGCGTAATTCCGCAGCTAGTGCAACCCAAATGAATCTGCCGCCACAGCCCGTTCCCAAGCTCAAATTGAATGACCCTTTGCCCGCCAACCTCTATGTGGAATTAGCAAAGGCGATTAACCCGTCTGTCGTTAATATTTCAACTTCTGCTTTGGCGCGAAAGATCCCGAAAGATCCCATGCAGGAGATGCTTGAAAAGTTTTATGGTATCCCATCGCAGGAAGAGGGTGCATGGAGTAACAAGCCTCAGCGAATCGGATTGGGAACAGGATTTATTATACGTGAAGATGGCTTGATTGTAACCAATGCTCACGTCATCCGTGATGCCGATATCATTGAAGTGCAGTTAACCGAAGGGGCCGATAAACAATATAAAGCCGAAGTTATCGGAAGCGATCAGAGAACTGATATCGCTTTGATAAAAATAAAACCTGACGGCAAACTGCCCGCTGTGAGCCTTGGTTCATCAAAAGACTTAGAAGTGGGCGAATGGGTTGCCGCTTTCGGCAATCCTTATGGACATGGTCACTCGGTTACTAAAGGAATTATCTCCTCAAAGGGACGAGCCATCCAGGAAATTAATAAATTTCCGCTTTTACAAACAGATGCCTCAATTAATCCCGGAAATTCGGGTGGACCATTGGTTAATTCCAAAGGTCAGGTTGTGGGAGTCAATTCAGCTATCGATGCAAGAGCACAGGGCATCGGCTTTGCCATTCCTATTGATGAAGTGAAATCCATACTTCCACAATTGGAACAACGTGGAAGTATTCGAAAAGGTTATCTCGGAATCGGGCCTCAGGATCTTGATAATCAAACAGTTATGTTTTTAGGAATGAATGAAGAATACAGAGGATCGGTTATCGTTAATATTCAGCCGAACGGACCTGCTGAAAAAGCCGGACTTAAGATTTACGATGTGATAACTGAAGTGGACGGACAAAAAATAAAAAATGCCCAGGATTTAATTGATATCATTTCAGACAAAGAACCCGCCAAAAAGGTAAAGGTTAAATTTTTCAGAAATAATAAAGGCCAGGCAATTGAAAAGACGGCTCACGTTATTATTGAAGAAAGACCTGATGAAAAAAAACTATTGCAGAACAGTTTTCAACAGCGGGGAAAATCCCGGCAATAAATTATTCAGCTTTATTTAACAACGAACATTTTATCCATAGTCACATTAATTTTAATAAAATCCGCTACTTTAATTCCTAAATAAACAGGAATTTCAATGTTAAAGTCCGTTAATTTGACATCAAACTTAGCCGTGGCTTTTAAATCTGAATTCACAGAATAAAGCCCGGTTATCTCACGCTCAACCCCGTGCAGTTTCAGTTTCCCCCTGAAGGACGAAGTTGCAATTTTCGGATTTTGTAACGACCACCCGGAGGGCATTTCAAATTCATTAAAAGTAATTTTGGCTTCCGGGTAAGTCTTTGTTTGTAAGTATTTTTCTTGCATTTCCTCATCGCGAATGTCGATTCCTGTTTTTAAACTTTCAAGCG
>JAYTFA010000081.1:0-4850 GCA_043734765.1 Pseudobdellovibrio sp.
CCAGAATATGCGCCGTTACCACAGATTGGGATGAGACTTTAACGATGACCGAGTTTCCGGCCATCAAAGCCGGGATAAGGCGGTCTAAGATTACCCGCAAAGATAAATTCCACGAAGCTACGATGGCAACAACACCCACTGGTGAGTATTGCAGATGAACGCCGGAGGATTTGTGTAATTTAATTTCGTCTATATTTTGTAACGATAGCTCAAGAGAATTTTTTAAAACAAAAGATAACGGCAAACCCTGATCAAGCGCTTCCAACCTTGCGTACTCAGTTTGCTGAGTTGCTAAAAAAGTCTTTATCTTCTGTAACAGGGCTGCGCGCTCTTCGATTGAGCTTGATTTCCAGAGCTGAAAAGCGGTATTTGAAGATCGGATTGCCGTAACCAAACCGATTAAATCACAAGAGCTCACTTCATGCATTTTTTCTGATGTGAATGGATTGTATTTTATAAATTTTAAATCAGATTGATAAAATGCATTGTCGATAAAACTGTGAATTTTCATTTTTTGAATTTAAAAGGGATTGATTCTAAAAGCCAGAGGAATCTTAGAGGTGGCTGGCGATGCTTTTGGCTTCGCCAGCCCCTGAATACAATATGTATGACGCTTCGGCGGAGGTTTCCAGCCTCGCTGTTCGCGTCTAGCTAATGTGCGAGCTAGGAGCTCGGCACCTCCGCCGTTGTTATGTCACATATATTCATAACACCACCTCCTCTCCAGTCGTTAGAACGACTTAATAGAAGGATACACCAGAAGAATTACTCCTACAAAAATAAAATTTTAATTTGATCTATAACGAGATTTTATAAGAAAATCTATTTCAGAAAGCTGATTATTTTTTCCTGAATTTGTTTCATTTCCTGCTCTGATCTGCGGGTAGCCCGTTTAAAGTCCAGATCTGGGATGCTCCAGGCTGGTATCAGGTGCAAGTGGAAATGTGGTACTTCGAAACCGGCAACTATAGTTCCAACACGCGGGCAGCCTGTTGCTTCTTTAATTGCTTTTGCAATCCATTGAGAATTCAAACCAACTTGTGTATAGATATCTGCTGGCACATCAAACCAGTGATTAACTTCAGACTTCGGAATCACCAGCGTATGGCCGAGACTGATCGGATCAAGAGTGAGAATAGAAATAGTTTTTTCATCCTCATGAATTTTATAACTCGGCAACTCACCATTGATTATTTTTGTAAAAACCGAAGCCATCGTATGATCCTATCTCTGCTCAACCGGTTTCCAGGTTAAGCCCTCTTTGCCCTGCCATTTTCCGCGCGGGCGGTAGATTCGATTTTTTTCGTATTGTTCATTGGCATGAGCTATCCAGCCGGCAATCCGTGAAACTGCAAATATAGGAGTAAAAATATCGGTTGGAATTCCCATGGCGTGGTAAACGGTAGCGGAGTAAAAATCAACATTGGGCATAAGACCTTTTTGTTTATTCATCGTCTCGTCGATTAATACTGAAATCTGATAAAGTTCGGGTTTACCGATTTTTTTTGTAAGCTGTTCTGAAAACTTTCGCAGTATAGCCGCACGCGGATCACCATCTTTGTAAACACGATGACCGATGCCCATAACTTTTTCTTTTGCATCCAGAGCATCTTTAACAAATTGCTGGGCTTTTTCGATTGTACCGATTTTAGCCAGCATCACCATCACTTGCTCATTTGCTCCGCCGTGTAGCGGCCCCTTCAGGGCACCAATTGCAGAAACAACAGCTGAGTGCATGTCCGATAACGATGAAGCCGTTACCCGAGTGGCGAAAGCAGAACAGTTCAATTCGTGATCTGCGTGTAAGATCAAACAAATATCAAATAATTTTACGATATCAGCTTCAGGCTCTGAACCTTTTAACATGTATAAGAAATTCCAAGCGAGAGATTTTCCTGCTTTAGGAGTTAAAATCTCACGTTTGTTTCGGATCGATTCAAAGGCGGCAACAAGAGTGCCCATTTTTGCGGTTAACCGAACCGCTTTTTTCTTATTGGCTTCAATTGAATTATCATTCGAATCGGTATCCCAGTGGGACATAAGAGAAACGGCAGAGCGCAGCCAAGCCATCGGATGAAGATTGGTGGGCAATGTTTTTAAAACCTGAATAAAAGATGGATCCAAGGTCATATTCTGGGTTAACTCAGTTTTAAAGGACTCTGATTCAGTTTTGTTCGGTAAGCGATCATTCCAAAGTAAAAATATAACTTCTTCAAAAGTGGAATGTTCAGCCAAATCTTCGATGGTGTAGCCGCGAAAAATTAAAGTATTCCCGACGATGAAAGAAATCGCTGTCGTACAAGCGACAACGCCTTCAAGACCCTTGTCCAATGCGCCTTCATAGATATTTACTTCTGCCATGTGTAATCCTTTTTTCTGCTCAATTTTTATAATTCTAAAGGATTACCAAAAGCTTACTTATTTGGCTAGCTTTATCACTCGGTCTTTAACTTCGATTACGACTACAGTCTGATCCCGCAATGGCTCTTCCGATTTTGAAATTCGCTGAGCGTGAAAGAGTAATTCATTGCGTAACTCGTGAACGCCGCTCTTGGCATTGTCAGTCATTATTTTAATGATGCCTTCAGCGCCCAAAACCTCAGATAAGCCTTCAGTCACCACACAAATTATTGATTTCGGGTCAAGATCTACAGCGGCTAAAGTTAGTTTTTCTGAAAATTGCTGCCCAAATGCGCTATTGGTGGACTTTAAAATCTGAATTGGTTTATTCGGCGCTAAATAATATCCATTCATGTTGCCTGCATTGCAAAACTGTAATGTGAAATTACGGCGGTCGATAACCCCGTAAAAGGCGCTAGTTGTGTCTTTCGGCGCCGCCAATTTTTTAATTTCTTCGGAAATTTGCTGTAGAATTTTGTCCGGAGAGTTGCCTTTTTTAGCTTCAAGCGCGTGGGAAATTTTCAGTATCAGAGACAAAAACAAAGCCGACATGGCATAGCCGGAAGACGAGGCCACCAATATGCCAAATTTCATTTTATCTTCGTGCTCAAAAATATCAAAGTAATCACCGCCCGATTTAGAACCATAGACAAACTTGCGGCTGATTTCAAACCCGGGAATCGTCGGAATTTCAGTTGGAATCAAAGTCTTCTGTATTTGGCTCAAGAGCTTCATATCTCCTGAAATCTGCGACATCAGGAGATCTAACTTTTGCGAATATTTACCCAGCTCCTGACGATAAGTAATGATCTCAGAATTCTTTTGTTTCAATTCTGTTTCAAGAATTGAAATTTTTTGCTTAAGCTGTGAATTCTCATCAGAAGTCATGGGTCTAGTCTGTTATGGAGCCCTTACTTTGGCAAGTACTGCTGACCTTCTTTTTCAATAAATTCGAAGAGGGTCAGTATTTCTTTTGACGGAATGCCGTTCGTAGCTACGCTGATGGGGCGACCTAAAGTTTCAATTTTAGGAACATTCAATCCCGCAAGGTCCAAGCCCATTGGTGCCAGCCCTATAGCTCCCGCAGTGGTTTTTACTTTTTCAATTACTTCCGGAGCTGTTCCGCTGTTTACTTTATCCTTGCTGTAGTCTTCTTCATTCATGATTTTTTTTGCAAAGAATTTATGAGTGCCCGGAATTTTATCTCCGAATATAACCACGACTTTATGATCGGGCCCGCCAACTTCTTTCCAGTTTTTGGTTTTGCCGGTAAATAAATCCTTCAACTGAGAGTTACTGAGTGCCGGCAACTTGATCCCGGAATGAGTGATCACTTTAACCAGATCTTTTCCGATCACACGGAATTTAAGCTTATCTTTATTGGCAAGTGTCAGTTTTTTTTCGTCCAACAGCTTGAACCAGTCCTCTTGCGCAAGCCCCGCTGAAGCAATATCTAACTTTCCGTCATCTACACCCTTAAGAGCCAAATCCGGGCCGTCTTCCGAAATAATAAGAACAATAGATGTTTTCTTCGTAAAAGGCTCTTGTACTTTTCTGAAAATATTATTGATCGGAGCTGCTCCTCCGCCCACTTTAATAGTGCCCGCACCTGCCGAAATTGCAAAAACTGAAATAAAAACTGAAATAAAAACGCGCATAAACAAACCCCCGTAAAATGTTGTTGATGTATAAACTCTAGTTGGTTTGTCATGATTTTACTAACTCTAAATCTCTCGACACGACTTTCGTGCAGCCATATGAGATTTAATGTAGCTGCTAAATTTTGCTTATTCTCAATTTGGCCTCTTTTAAATAGCCAATCTCATTTTTAAGAACATCTTCAACTGAAAACTTGGCCAACGAAGGACTCAACGACTTGAGTTCCTGAAACTGGATTTCATTTTTCAAATGTTTTTCAAGTTGCAGTGTAACCTGCTGCCTGAGCCGACTCTGCAAATAATAGCTCATATTAAATCTTAAAATCCAGTTGGAAGTGGAGTAATACGTCGGTAAGTGAGTGGGCTCAATTTCTTTTTGAACATGGAAGTGGCCCCAGAGGCTCAAGAATAAAAGACTTAAACCGTTATAAAGTAAAATGCCGGCTGCTAAAAAATTAAATCGGTTCAAATCGCCCGATTCGCTTAACAAATTATTGATCTGAATATAATCAAGAGTGCTTATAACCGTAAATGCAATGCAGAGCCATGCCACGAACTGCAGAACACTTACGGTAATCCATATTTTTTTTGTTTCACTTTCTGAATCTACGGAAAGCCACCATAAATAAGTAATCCGCGACAGGTAAACAGCAAGAACCGCAACCGTAGCCAAGTGAATATGCAGCTCAGAACGATTTAAAAAATAAAATACGATCGCAATCAAAATATACTCTTTACGCAGAACCCACTCCAGAACAAAGAATAATAAAGAAACAAGTAACATATTCGCCA
>JAYTFA010000082.1:0-6164 GCA_043734765.1 Pseudobdellovibrio sp.
ACTAAAGCCTTTACAGTTAAAGCACATGCATTCAGTACCAAAGCAAAAGAAGCAATTGAAAAAGCTGGTGGTAAAACTGAGGTAATCAAGTAGTGGCGGATCAAAATAGCGACAAAGGTTTAGGTAGTCTCAGAAATAAAATATTTTTCACCTTAATTTGTTTAGCTGTTTACAGGATCGGGGTTCATATTCCTACTCCTGGTGTTAACGGCATTGCTGTATCTGAATTTTTCAACTCACAAAACCGCGGAATTTTTGGTTTATTCAATACATTCAGCGGTGGAGCTCTGTCACAATTTTCTGTTTTTGCACTCGGAATCATGCCATACATTTCGGCTTCGATTATTTTTCAATTATTGACTTCGGCAATTCCTTTTTTAGAAGCATTGAAAAAAGAGGGTGAAGCCGGGCGTAAGAAAATCAATCAATACACTAAGTATGCAACCGTGCTTTTGGCTATTATCCAAGGCTATGGGATCAGTACGTGGTTAGCAAGCCAGACAACCTCTGTCGGACAATCACTTTTGTCTTCGGGCTCCCTGGGTATTTTTCCTTTTAAGTTCGTAACAGTTTTAACATTGGTTGCCGGAACATGTTTCATTATGTGGTTGGGCGATCAAATAACTGAACGTGGTATCGGTAATGGTACTTCATTGATTATCTTCACCGGTATTGCTGCCGCTATTCCTTCCGGCGCAAATCAGCTTTTTGAACTTATTAAGTCCGGTGAATTAAAAGTCATTATAGCAGCTGTTTTATTGATTTTCATGGTTGCTGTTATTGCAGCGGTTATTTTCATGGAAGTTGCTCAACGAAGAATTGCTATTCAATACAGTCAGAAATTAGCAAACAATAACATGGGATCTCTGGCTTCCAGCCATTTACCTATTAAAATTAATTTTGCCGGTGTTATACCTCCGATTTTTGCAAGTTCGTTGTTAATGTTTCCGAGTACGCTGGCGCAATTTATGAACATTCCTTGGTTAAATGCGATGAGAGATTCATTAAATCCAAACGGAGTTATCTTTAATATTCTGTTTGTTTTATTCATTATCTTCTTCTCATTTTTCTACACTGATATCGTGTTTAATGCTGACGAAGTTTCTGAAAACCTGAAAAAGTCCGGAGCATTTGTGCCGGGTATCAGAGCCGGCAAAAGCACTGCGGATTTCATTCGTTATGTTTTAGACCGAATCAATGTTTTAGGTTGTCTGTATCTTTGTGTAATTTGTATCTTGCCGGGATTATTGGTTCAATTGATGAATATTCCATTTCATTTCGGTGGAACCAGTTTGTTGATTCTTGTCGGTGTTGCCATCGATACATCTCAACAAATTCAGTCGCACTTGCTTTCTAGTAAATACGATTCATTTCTTAAAGGTGTTAAGATTCGCAGTAGAAGGGTTCAGTTTTGAATATTGTTTTAATAGGCGCTCCTGGCTCAGGTAAAGGTACCCAGGCAAGGAGATTTATTGAAAAGTATAATTTTGTTCAGCTTAGTACGGGAGATGTTCTAAGAAGCGCAATAGCTGAAAAGACTCCAACGGGATTAATGGCCCAGGGTTTTATGGATCAGGGCAAACTTGTTCCTGATGATGTGATGGTAAAGCTTGTAGAGTCTTATATGAGTCAACAAGCCGGGAAATCAGTTATTTTTGATGGTTTTCCAAGAACAGTAGCTCAGGCAGAGAGTTTAAACTCGATGCTGAATAAGGGAGCTATGAAGATCGATAAAGTTGTTTATTTTAAGATCAATCCTCAGGTCTTAATCAAACGTCTGACCGGTCGCAGAATTTGCGCTCAATGTGGTGAGATTTACCATATAGAGACAAAACCTTCGAGTAAGGGCCACATTTGCGAAAAGTGTGGAGGCTCTCTCACTCATAGGCCTGACGACAGGGAAGAAGTTATAAGTGAGCGTTTGGCTCAGTTTGAAAAAAATACCGGTCCTACGATCGAGTTCTATAGAAAACAGGGAAACCTGGTGGAAGTAGACAGCGATCAAGAGCCAGAATTAGTTTTTGAACAGATTATCAAAATTCTAGAATTAGCTTAATTAGGGCTAGACTAGTTTTAGAGACGGTGTTAATAATTGTAACCTTTTGCGGAGTATTGTTATGAAGGTCAGACCATCAGTTAAAAAGATATGTAATAAGTGTAAAGTTATTAAAAGAAAAGGTGTTGTAAGAGTTATATGTGAGAACTCTAAACACAAGCAAAGGCAGGGCTAAGTTATGGCACGTTTAATGGGTATCGACTTACCTCGTAATAAAAGAGTAGAAGTCGCATTAACTTATATTTTCGGAATCGGACGTTCACGCGCTCATCAAATATGCCAAGCAGTTGGTGTGCCTGAAACGTTAAGAACAGATGCTTTAACAGACGAGCAAACAGCAGCAATGCGTGCTTTGATCGAAGCTAAGTTTAAAGTTGAAGGTGATTTACGTCGTGATATCAGCATGTTTATCAAACGTTTAACCGATGTAAACTGTTACCGTGGAACAAGACACAGAAAAGGTCTTCCAGTTCGTGGTCAGAATACTCGTTCAAATGCTAGAACTCGTAAGGGTCCTAAGAAGACAGTCGCTAATAAGAAAAAAGCTGTTTAATAAGGTGAAAAAATGAATACTACAAATACAATGGAAAAAAAGCCTTCAACGGCTAAGAAAAAAGTTAAAAAAAATGTCGTACAAGGTCAGTGCCATATTGCGGCTGGCTTTGGTAATGTGATCATTACATTTACGGATCCAGCAGGAAATACAATTTCTTGGTCTTCAGCGGGTCACATGGGTTTCAAAGGTAGCCGTAAAGGCACGCCTTTCGCAGCTCAAGTCACTTGTGAAGATGCAGCTAAAAAAGCAATGGATAGCGGAATGAAGTCAGTAGAAGTTCTTCTAACAGGTCCGGGAGCTGGTCGTGAACCGGCAATCAGAGCTTTAGCAGGAACAGGAATGAGAATTTTATCTTTAAAAGATATCACTCCAATCCCTCACAATGGATGTCGACCGCCTAAGCGTCGAAGAATTTAATTGGGGTAACTTATGAGTTGTGTAACTAATTCAGTTTGTAAATTATGTCGCCGCGAAAATATGAAACTTTTCTTAAAAGGTGACAGATGTTATTCAGACAAATGTGCTTTTGAAAGAAGACCATATCCACCGGGACAACATGGTCAGTCTCGTCTTAAGTTTTCTGAATTTGCTCTTCAATTACGTGAAAAGCAAAAAGCAAAAAGATATTATGGTCTTTCTGAAAAGCAATTCCACAGATATTTTGAACTTGCAGATCAATCAAAAGAAATCACAGGAAATGCATTATTGAAGTTCTTAGAAATGAGACTTGATAACGTAGTTTACACTTTAGGTTTTGCGAATTCTCGTCGTGAAGCTCGCCAGTTAATTTCTCATAACCATTTCTTAGTAAATGGAAAACGAGTTAACATCGCGAGCTTTTTAGTTAAAAAAGGCGATGTAATTGAAGTTGCAGCGACAAGCAAAGAAGTTAATAAAATATTATCTGCTATGCAGGCAGTTGCGCGACGTACGATTCCAAGTTGGCTTGATGCAAATCATGCTGCATTCAAAGGAACGATTAAAGATCTTCCAATGCGTGATGAAGTAACAATTCCAGTAGAAGAAAGTATGATCGTAGAGTACTACTCTCGATAATAAAGGGGTAAATGATGCAAGAGCACTATTATAAATTTTGGAGAGAGTTAATTAAACCAAAAGGCTTTGAGATTGAAAGAGACACGCAATCTGTAGAGTATGCTAAATTTGTTGTTCGCCCTTTAGAAAGAGGCTTTGGAGTTACTCTCGGTAACTCTTTAAGAAGAATTCTATTGAGCTCTATGATGGGATCAGCGGTAACTGCTGTAAAATTTGAAGGAGTTTTACATGAGTTCTCGACTTTACCTGATGTATTAGAAGATGTTTCAGACGTTATTTTGAATTTAAAACAGGTTCGTTTCAGACAGTTTAATTCTGAAGCTTTAACTCTGAGAATTTCAAAAAAAGGTCCAGGAGTTGTAACTGCTGCTGATATCGTCACTACTGATAAAATTGAAATTTTAAATCCACACCAGCACATTGCGACCTTGGGTAACAATGCTAACTTCAACGCTGAGTTGATCGTGTCTTATGGACGTGGTTATGCTCCGGTTGAAACCAGCACTGAAGACTTGCAGGTTGGCTTTATCGGTGTAGATGCTCTTCACAGCCCGATCAGAAAAGTAAATTACTCTGTATCGAATGCACGTGTAGGACAAAGAACTGATTATGATTCTTTAGCTTTAGAAGTATGGACAGATGGTTCACTAAAGCCTGAAGAAGCAGTGTCATTAGCTTCTAAAATTTTAAAAGAGCAATTACAGATTTTCTTAACTTTTGATGAGTCTTTAGAGCCTTCTGATGAAGTAAGAGGAATGGGGTCTTCAACATTAAATGAAAACCTTTTCAGATCTGTGGATGATTTAGAATTAAGCGTAAGATCTGCAAACTGTCTTAAAAATGCTAACATCCGATTTATCGGTGAATTAGTAGTAAGATCAGAAGCGGAAATGCTTAAAACTAAAAATTTCGGTCGCAAATCATTAAATGAAATCAAAGAAATTTTAACGACAATGGGATTAGGCCTCGGTATGAAAATCGAAGGATGGCCTCCTCCAGGATGGGATCCTAATCAGATGCCTGTGTCAGTTAAAAAAGAAGTACAATAGGAGTTCGACATGTCATCACATCGTCGTTTGGTTAAACATTTCAGTCGTAAGAGTGGCCCACGAAAGGCCTTAATACGTGGATTAATGGTTTCTTTAGTTGAGCACGGGCGTATCAAAACGACTGTTTCAAGAGCTAAAGAATTACGTCGCCATATCGAAAGAGTAGTTACTTTAGGTAAAAAAGGTGATTTGAATTCAATTCGCCTAGTTATTTCTAGATTAGCTAACCAGGATCTTGGTTTAGATTTAGTAAAGAACATTGCCCCTCGATTTAAAGATCGTGATGGCGGTTACACTCGTGTAATCAAAATCGGTCGTAGACCGGGTGACACTGCTGAAATGGCATTCTTAGAGTTTGTTGATTTCGATTGGAAATCTAAAACTGCCGCTAAAACTTCTGCCAAGGCAACTAAAGAAGATAAAGCGACTATTAAAGCTGAAAGTAAGAAGAAAAAATTGAATGCTTTAGCAGCAGCTAAAACTAAAAAAGGCATTCGACAAATGAAAAACAAATCTCGCGCAGCAATGCATGCAGCCAGATAGTTTTTTATTATAAACTGATTATCTAAAACCCAAGCTAATACCTTGGGTTTTTTTTTAACAAAATTTGAAGAAATCATGAAATTAATATGAAATTTAAAATATCAATTCTTTTTTTAGTTTTGGCCGGAACATTCGTTTATTTTGTATTTAAGGGAAATTATTTTTCCGTAAATCAAAAAGTAGTAGTGGGTAATGAGGCTCCGAGTTCTGAAACCATTTTTAACATGTTCTATAAAGCCGACCTTAGAGATTATCTGGGTAACAAGGTTTCTATCGATAAAAACGACGTACACGGGCAGCAGGACGTGATCATTCACTTGTGGGCCTCGTGGTGTGGCCCTTGTGTTAACGAGGTTCCTGAGCTCATTGAGTACTCAAAGAAAAACCCTGATGTTAAATTTATTATTGTCTCGTTAGATGAGTATCAGGATGACATAGCCAAGTTTATGAAAAGCTTTCCGGACTTTAATTCGGGCAATTATACTAAAATCTGGGATGGTCCTAAAACACTTTCAAATTTTTTCAATGCGGACCGATTACCTATGAGTTTAATTCTTAAAAAAAATAAATCCGAACCCCAGATCGTGAAGTCGGTTGTGGATTGGAAAAACCTAAAATTGTAAGCGGATTAAAGTCCCAGCCTCTTCTTGATATCATCAATCTGTTTCTGGCCTTCTTGTTCAACCTTCTTCTTGGCTTGATCCTCAGTACTCTTTTTAGCTTGTGTAATCTTGGCTTCAGCTTGACTTTTTTGTTCGTCAATTTGAGCCTGTACTTTTTTAATTTCGCCCTGGGCCTGAGATTTAAGGGCTTCAACCTGGCCGTTAAGTTGGGTTTTAAGTTTATCGACTTCGCTGTTAATGGCTTTCTGCAACTGCTCGTTGGCTTCTTTGATCTTGTTTTG
>JAYTFA010000083.1:0-5483 GCA_043734765.1 Pseudobdellovibrio sp.
CTGAGTAATTCCATCATCAATTTCGGCAAAAGCTATTCGCCGGTAACGGATATAGAATTCATAGCCAATAAATTAAATTCATCCGATAGTGATCTCTATATTGCCGGCTTATCAAATTTTATAACCGAGGAGCTTAAAAGCAAAGCTCTTGCCCTGGCTCAGGTTGACAAACAAATTAAGACTTCCTATCAGAAATTAAAGAACTATTTTCCGGATGTCGAACCGACTTTTAATACTATGGCAGCCTGTTTTAAAAATAATGTTTCAACCACCGGCTTTTTGAGCATTGAAAAGCACATTAAATCCATTAACATGGACAGCCATTCCAACCATCCTCAGACCCATTTAAATTCTCAGAAACAGGCCTGGGATCTGGTTGCGGAGATATTTAACATTTTTAAAAAAACCGAATACAAATCCTCATCTCTTTTTGATCATACAACCTTTGTTGTGTTAACCGAATTCTCAAGACTGCCATTTTTGAACGGAAGTCAGGGTAAGGATCATAATCCATTTACAAATTCAGTTTTATTTGCCGGAAAAAATGTAAAAGGAAACACAATCATCGGTGAAAGTCAGGTTTGGTCCCGGAGAGAAACAATGGATCAATTGCCGACACACGTTGGACTTCCGATTGATTTCAGCACAGGCTTAATTCTTCGTGATATTAATGAAGCCCGCGCAAAAGGAAACCTGATCTTAAATGAAAATATTGCGAGCACAATTTTATCACTGGGCGGGATTTCAGCTTTGCCGACAGAACTTAAGGAGTTTAGCCCGATTACAAATATCATTAGAAATGCAGTTTAATTCTACATTCCAATAGTGGCTATCTAACTCAATGCGAAATTAAACTATTATTTAACAAAAAACTTGAGCTATAACTCTAGTTCGTACATCTTTGGCTGGTATGTTGAATTTGAAAAATAAGAAGTTTTTTGTGACAGGCGGAAGCCGTGGTATAGGCGCCGGCATCGTTAAAATGTTAGCTGAACTGGGCGCACAAGTGGCCTTCACTTATTCAACAAATGAAGTAAAAGCCCAAGAATTGCTTAAATCCCTACCCGGCGCAGGTCATTTATTTTTTCAGCTTGATGTATCCAATGTGAACTCTGTTGATGAGGTTGTAGCCAAGGTTTTTGAGAGTTGGCCGGAAATAGATGGCGTAGTCAACAATGCGGGCATAACAAAAGATCAACTGTTGCTGCGGATGAAACCTGAAGATTTCAATCAAGTTATTCAAACTAATTTAACGGGAACCTTTGCCGTGACAAAGGCTTTCAGTAAGCAAATGTTAAAAACGCGTAAAGCCGGAAGCTTTGTTAATATTTCTTCGGTTATCGGGTCTACTGGCAATGCCGGACAATCAAATTATGCCGCCAGCAAGGGCGGATTGGAAGCCTTTACAAAGTCAATTGCCCTCGAATTAGCATCTCGAAGTATCAGAGCCAACTGCGTAGCTCCCGGATATATCAAAAGCGACATGACAGATGCTCTCAGCGAATCTCAATTGAAACATTTTAATGAAAAAATACCCTTACAAAGAGCCGGCGAATCCCATGAAGTGGCTTGGGCGGTTGCTTTTTTGCTGAGTGATGCAGCTTCCTATATTACGGGGCAAACACTTCATGTTAATGGCGGAATGTATTTAAATTAGCTATGAATTCTAATATAAATTAGATTATAATTTTAACTATATGAAAAAGGAGACTATCAAATGTCAATCAACGTAAAAGTAAAAGATATTATTGTAGAACAACTTGGAGTAGACCCTGAAAAAGTAAAAGCTGAAGCTTCTTTTATTGATGATTTAGGCGCAGACAGTCTTGATATCGTTGAATTAGTAATGGCGATGGAAGAAGAATTCGATCTTGAAATTCCGGACGAAGACGCTGAAAAATTAAAAACCGTAAATGATGTTCAAACTTACCTGACAACTAAAGGTAAAGTTTAATACCTTGGCGACTTCTTTTTCAAGACCGAATGGTCGAAAAAGAGTGGTCATCACAGGCCTCGGAGCCGTATCTCCAATAGGAAATACGCTCCAGGAGTCCTGGAAGTCGGCTTTAAATGGCCGATCCGGTATTTCAAATATTACAAAATTTGATACGACAAATTTTGATGTTAAATTTGCAGGTGAAGTTAAAAATTTTTCACCTGACACTTACATTGAAAAAAAAGAACAGAAAAAAATGGATCTTTTTATTCAGTACGCTCTTGCCACTGCAAAAATGGCATTCGAACATTCCGGTCTGAAAATTACGGACGAAAACACACAGCGTACCGGCGTGTTTATCGGTTCCGGTCTTGGCGGCCTGCCGTTTATCGAAGAACAACATTCGAAATTGATTGAAAAAGGCCCTTCACGGGTTTCTCCGTTCTTTATTCCATCTTGTATAGCAAATCTGGCTCCGGGCTGGGTTTCAATAGCCCACGGAATTAAAGGTCCTAATTTTACAGTTACTTCAGCCTGTGCTTCAGGAGTTCACTCTATCGGCGAGGCTTATAATTATATTCGCTTCGGCCTTTGCGATCAAATGGTTGCCGGAGGCACAGAATCTACCGTTTCTCCGATGGCCATCGCCGGGTTCAGCAATATGCGCGCACTTTCCGGTCGTAATGATTCTCCTTCTGAAGCTTCGCGGCCTTGGGATAAAGATCGTGACGGCTTTGTTTTAGGAGAAGGGGCGGCTACTTTTATTCTAGAATCTTTAGAGTGCGCTACAAAACGCGGAGCTTCTATTTTGTGTGAGATCGTCGGTTACGGCGCTTCTTCAGATGCCTACCACATCACTTCTCCGGATCCTGATGGTTCAGGCTTTGTTTCAGCAATGCAAACCGCTTTAAATGATGCCGAACTCAACGCTGCCGATATACAATATATTAATGCGCACGGAACAAGTACTCCCATGGGAGACCCGCTAGAATCCAACGCCATTAAAAAAGTTATGAAAGATCACGCAAAAAAGGTTTGGATTTCCTCAACAAAATCCATGACCGGACATTTACTTGGGGCCGCCGGAGCGATCGAGTCCGCCTTCTGTGTGATGTCGTTATTAGATCAAATCGTAGCTCCGACCATTAATTTAAATAATCCCAGCCCAGAATGTGACTTAGATTATGTTCCTTTGGTTGCACGTGAAGGAAAAATCCGCAATGTACTTAATAACTCCTTCGGATTCGGTGGAACTAACTCTTGTCTTATTTTTTCAAAGTTTGAAGGATAAATGAAAATTATTTTGGCCTCGGATCATGCCGGCTACGAACTTAAAAACAAACTGGTTCTTGCCTTAAAAGCAGAAAATAAAATTGAGGATTGCGGACCTTTTTCATCCGACTCCGTTGATTACCCAGACTTTGCTGATGAGGTCTGTAAAAAATTAAAAACTCCCGATAATGAAGAAATGCTGAAGGAGTTCGGTGTTCTGATTTGCGGATCGGCACAGGGCATGGCCATGCGAGCCAATAAATATTCAAATATCAGAGCTGCGCTGGTTTATAGTGATGAAGTTGTTAAATTATCCCGCGAACACAATAATGCAAATGTAATTTGCGTTGGAGCAAGACAGTGCGACTTTGAAACTGCTTTAAGATGGATCAAATTGTTTCAATCAACGCCTTTTGCACAAGGTCGTCATCAAACTCGGGTTGCTAAAGTCTCGCGGGCCACGTCATAATAGCAGTCATGAATAGTACAAATCATTCTCTTCAAAATGATACTGAAATTTCCAACTTAATAAAATCAGAAACAATCCGACAAAGCGAAGGCCTTGAAATGATTGCTTCTGAAAATTATGCATCCACTGCGGTCATGCAGGCCCAGGGCTCCATATTGACGAATAAATATGCTGAAGGTTACCCGGGAAAACGCTACTACGGCGGATGCCAGTTTGTAGATGGAATTGAAACTCTGGCGATCGAAAGAGCTAAAACTCTTTTTTCGGTTAAGTACGCCAATGTACAACCTCATGCCGGATCTCAGGCCAACATGGCCGTTTATTTGGCGGCCCTCAAAGCCGGAGAAACTATTTTAGGAATGGACCTCTCGCACGGCGGTCATTTAACTCACGGGAGCCCTGTTAATTTCAGCGGTTTATTATTTAAGGCGGCCTCTTATAAACTGGACGAAAGCACCGGATTAATTAATTACGACACGATTCGAAAAACCGCGCTTGAAGTAAAACCCAAATTAATCATTGCAGGCTATAGTGCTTATCCGCGCGTATTGGACTTTGCGAAATTCAGAGAAATTGCAACAGAGGTTGGAGCCGAATTGTTGGTGGACATGGCTCACTTTGCAGGGCTTGTCGCAACGGGACACCACGCTTCACCGATTCCTTATGCAGATTACATTACTTCTACAACCCACAAAACTTTACGCGGCCCCCGCGGTGGAATTATTTTAACCAATACCGAAGAAAAATCAAAATTGGTTAACTCAAGAATTTTTCCGGGAATTCAGGGTGGTCCGTTGGAGCACGTGATTGCCGCCAAAGCCGTTGCTTTCGGCGAAGCTCTGCAGCCTCAATTTAAAACTTATATCAGACAGGTTATCAGCAATGCAAAAGCGCTGGCTGAAAATTTACAGTCCATGGGATTTTCACTGGTTACCGGGGGCACTGATAATCATTTGATACTCGTGGACCTGAGCCAGAGCAAAAACTATGAGTCCCTCACCGGCAAAGTAGCCGAAATAGCTCTGGATGAAGCCGGCATAACTGTAAATAAAAATACCGTGCCCAATGAAAAACGTTCCCCTTTCGTTACCAGCGGAATCAGAATCGGCACGCCGGCGCTCACAACCCGCGGAATGAAAGAGGCGGAAATGAAAAAAATTGCCGCATGGATAGGTCTCGTTTTAAAAAATACCGAAAACATTGAAATACAGAAAAAAATTAAAATGGAAGTAAAAGAATTATGTCAAAGTTTTCCTATTTACTGATATTTTCTTTACTCCTGAATGCCTGCTCCTCAACTCCTGAGAAAATAGATACAGGTGTTGTCAGCTTAACCCGCGATGAAGTTGTTGTTGATAAACAGAACAACTCAATAAAAATGATCGTTGTTGAGGGAAGTAAAGCTGATGTCGCTAAAGGCACTAAAAAAGTGAAACCATTTTTCGATTGGCCGGTATGGGAAGCCCGTATGACACGTGGCTATCTGCCGCATGGAACTAAAAAACGAAAACGTCCGCATCGAGGTATTGATCTTGCCGCGCCGAGAGGCTCGGCTGTTATGGCTTCTCACGACGGTGTGGTGATTTACACTGGTTCGGGTTTTAAAGGGTACGGCAAAATGATTATGATTGAATCCAAAGATCCCAGCGATGGCGGAAACTGGGCCACACTTTATGGTCATTTAGATAAAATTTTAGTTTATGAAGGAAAAAAAGTAAGACAGGGCGAAGTGATGGGAGCTCTGGGAAACACGGGCCGATCTTCTGGGCCACACCTGCATTTTGAAATCAGAAGGCTTAACGGGCC